>JAESUF010000038.1 GCA_016763215.1 Flavobacteriaceae bacterium | reverse complement strand
TGACGCTTGATTACTACAATGTCGATATAATCCCTTCCTTGCCTTCTTGGTATCGTTTTCACCAAAGAGAGATTTCTGAAGCCTTGCAATAAAAGATCTTCATAATCTTGTTCGCATACCATTCGTCCACGATTTCTAACTCTATTAAATACTCTCGCCCAAAAGTCAAGATTAGATTCTTTGTCTACTTGACCAAACGTAGCGTAGGGCAAATAAAATTCGTAATTAAGATCTGAATCTTGTAAGGTTAGGATACTATCTGCTGCCAAAGGAGATACATTGTTTGATTCTGCCAATTCTTTAGGTTGTCGTATTATTGTACATGCATTGGTATACACACCGTCAAGATTCATTAAGGAATCGTAATATTTAAGCACCTTTCCTCTACAATTGTGAGCGTGGGAATCTGTTTCAGGTATAGGTTCAATGGTCATTTTTATCCAATAAATACTTGATGGCATCATTGTAGAAGTGTTAGACATATTGGAAGGGATAGACCATGAGATAATTCCTGTTTGTGTAAGTCCATTTGTACCGTCATCAAGAATGTAATCTGTTAACACCTCCCACTTATTATCAGTTAGGTACCACCATGTGTAGGCCACTTGTGGCGCACGGGCATTTCCAGTATCACCATTAAAATAAAGAGTTCCCACACCTTCTTTTACGAGGTCTGTAAATCCCAAATATAAAGCTCCATATTCATCTTCGCCTAGACTAATTTCTTCTCCATAATACTGCTTGTATCCCTTCGGTTCGTTTTTAAAAACACCGATCCCTGAGTCTGTTGAAGTTGTGTCCATGAAACCTCTTTTGAACTGTAATCAATAAGTAGTTCACTCCACATTGGAATGTAAGGCATGTTTACTTCATCAGGTTCCTTTCTTGTTCTTGGCCATTGAATCCATCTTCCTTCATATTTGGCATATTTAACAGCGTATTGGGTCATCAAAAGCGGGTATTGACTTTGACCGAAGTCCTGATCTACCAATTGCAGTTGATAATAAAGATTAAAATTCATTGGGTCCATCTCTTCGGTATCTACGGTTGTACATACATTAGTAGTCGCTTTAATCGAAGTTGGTTCAAAGGACAATGTTGTATCCATTAACTGTTCCTTGGCATTGAAATAGGTGGTGTAAGACAGTGCTCCTTTTGCGCGATATACAGTAGATATATTGACTTTGAATTTATGTTTCTTCTTATGGTAAGCCTTGTAATATTTATTCAGGTTTTCTGGTACTGCTACCCATTGAGGAGTCAGTAGAATTTGTTGAAGTTCAGGGTGTGTTAGCTCAGCATGTGTAAAGGAGAAAGTTGATTGTAATTCGGCATCTGCTCCAAACACTTGGTAATCATCTTGTGGATTAAGAACCATTTCCTGATTTCTGATAGCAATAGGTCGCAGACCACTCGCACTCACTTTTAAATCGACTTGTTGTACGCTAAAAGTCATGTCTTTATAACTTTTATACCCCATCATTATCGCGCTGCTTAATGTTAAGTATATTTCTTCGTCAACAACTTCAGCCATCGGCGCTATCGGTGGAAATTCAGCATCGAAGGTGAAATCGAACACAAAATGCCCATTAGAATTATCACAAGTAGCGGTTTTGATTTCGTTCTGTGTGATCGTTTTCCATCCATTCTCCGTGGTAATTTCGAATGAAAATAGATTTTGTTCTAAAACCTTAGAACTTTCAATGTCTATTGTTAAACTAATTAGGCGTTCTCCTTCAGACATACATAGAAGTGTTGAGGTAATAATTATTGATGGGTAATAGATGTATTCATCCGATAGTGATGTACATGCAGTATTTGGGCAAAAAGGATAGATTGTGTCTGTTAGTGGTAGCTCTTGGTTTGTTACACAAAGCCTGTTTTCAGTGAAGCTCGGTATGGCCATATACATTTGCATCAAGTTCAGTTGATGACCGATGATGGAAGAGGTAATTATATATTTACGGGTTATTTGTTCATCTTCAACAATACAATCTAGAATGAGCCCCTGGGTGATATCCATTAAAGTACCATCTGTGTTTTCAACTGTTAAAAATCCTTTGTCGGGTACAGCTGGTCGAGGATTAAGAAAGAAAACATCTTTTGAAAGTGTTTGATTAAAATTCTTAATAATTCGAGGGTTTTCATACTTGTACTGCCCTATTTTTTTTAAGAAATAAAACAATAAAATACGTTGAGGCTGTCTTAGTTCTAATATTTCTTCATCACTAAATCGATTGGCGGCGATGGTTCCTCTTGGGTCTTTGATATATTCTGTTATAAGCTCGGCAGATAAATTTTCAGGTATAAGATCAAACCAATACTGACCGTAGGTTTGCATGTTTTCCTTACAGGAAATTTCCTTAATTAACGAAACCCAATATAAGGTTGTTCTGGGTTCAGGTTTGAAATAATTGGTTCGCAGAAAATCCTTGATAAGGGTATTGTAAACTGTAGTCCCCTGATCAACGTAGTTATGGTCTTTTATGATGTTGTGATCATCCATTATATCTCTGCGAATCCTTCCATTATGTAAAAAGGAATGGTCATGTTATAGCGTGAGCTGGTCTGACTTATTTCATAAAATAGATCAATATCTATTTGATGCCATACCTCTGCATTTATTTCAATCACTAAATCAATTATCTCAATTCTAGATTCATACATCGTGATGGCTGTTGTGATGGTATTATTCATGTTTGTTATCAATGAATTGTTAATTGGATTAAACATGAATTGCATGAGGTCGCATCCGTACAAAGGATGTCCAATCCGCTCTCCTGGTAATGTGGTAAACAAAATGGTTAGACTTTCAACAATGTCTTCATAATAGGTGATTTCAGTTAGTCTTGATCCATTCTTTACAATTTCGGGTAGAAAAGGCCATCCTGTTTGAAAAATTGTATTTGTTTCCATTATCCTATATTTACTGTTCCTGAAGCGATCACTTTTCCCACAGGTAAATCTGTGGGATCATTACAAGTCATTACCATGTCTCCTGACCGTGCAGCCATTCTCCCGTTAATTTTTACTGTAAAACTGCCTAGAAATACAGTTCCTATATTCGATGGCTCTTTTACAAACTTAACTCCCATTGCAACGTGTTTAGGGTTGTTATTTCCCCAACTGTCTTTCATCGCTGCCGCTAAACCCATGATATTTACATTGCTGCTCAATTTTTCTGTAAGCTTACCACTGAAAGGGTGGGGTAATGGCACTGTAATGGGACCTGCGGGTGTTGCTATTTGCACAATATGTATGTCTGCTGGAGAAGTAATTTGATCTCCTTTTTTTGCTGCTGGCATTCCCATTCTTTCTAGTTTAAATCTATTGTTGCTCCTTTTAAGGTCATTTTACTTCCAGCTTTAATATCTGTTTTACTAGAACTAGTCGCTTTTATGTTTTTATTTGTATCTATCGTTACTCCGTCACTTTTGTCTAGTACCATTTTATTGGAACTTGATGAGCTCATTTCAACTTCCACCTTATCATCATCAAAGATTAGTTTCATCCCGGTAGTAGATAAAAATCCAACAGGTGTTTTAGAATCCAATTTAAATGGAGAAGGAGGTTTGTTATTCCCTAAATACGTGGAGGTAATAACGAAGCCTTGATTGTAATTATCATGTAAAAAACCAATCATAAGTTGCTCCTCTTCCTCCGGTAAGAGATAACTAGATTGTTTCTTTCCTGCCCCAACTTGCGAAGGGTAAGCCCAATATTTATCTGTTCCGAAAGACAGTACTTTCACTGGCACTCTCCCCAATCCTTCGGGATCTTTTTCCCATTTCATAGCCGTGGCTATCTCCGTGTTTTTAATTGTCGGTATCGTTGGGTTCTCACTGCTGTTACTCTTTCCTGTAAATATTGAATCCTGACCAATTCCCACTTCCGTAACCCAGGTTCCAAAGCGTAACTTGTGTACAACCTTACTAATTGGATAACTTCCGTTGTAGCTGTCGGGAAAACTCTTAAGAGTTAATTTTTGCATTAATTTGACATCTGATTTACCGGGAATGGATATCGATCCTTTTATTTCACTACGAGTTTCAAACGTTGAAAAATATTCACAGACTCCTTGAGCCTCCTTTTTATCGGTTAGATTTAGCAATGTGAAATTTGCTTTAGGAGCTGATACCGTTTTGGCAAGTTCAGAGGAACTGTTTTTTTTTACAGTAGCTGTCTTGTTCGGTTTAACATCCCAGTAATTTATTTCAATATCCTGATTGAGGTATTCTGCATCAAGTACAAGTTGAATGTCCGTTATATTATCGATCCCGAGTTCAATAGACTGCGTTCCCGTTGTAGTATCTTGATCCAAAATACTCATGGCCCCGTTTTCTAACTGAATAACCAAACCAAAACCAGAAGCTCTTTCACGAACAAAATCCCATGCAGATGTCTGTTTTCTAATGAATTGATCGTATGTGACACTTGACAATTGGGTAGATGCTTTTTTTATTGAAACCCCTTTGACTTCGGATACGACCGTTTCAATCATACTCTTGTCTGTTTTTTTACTGAACATGTTCGTATTAACAGAACGGATGAGTCTAAATGCTGGATCTTTCAAGGTAACAGTAAGTAATGGGAGTCCCTTTTTTAAACCAAACTCAGAGGCTATGACGATGCCTTGAAATATACTTACTTCTGTATCTCCTTCATCTTCATATCGAATACGAATGTCTAATTCTGCTCCAATTTGTAAATCTGCTTCATTAAATATTGGATATGTACGGTCGGCAAAGTTTCCATCAGAAATTTCCATAACTGCCATTGGAATAGTGTTAAGCTCGTACTCAGCAAGTAAGGAGATCAATTGATCACTGATGTCCATTGTCTTTGCTCCATAAAGTGTTACCGTAATTGCGTTACTCATTGTTTGTTATTAGAGGTGGAATTAATAATGATATTCCAGTATTACAATCGTACAGATTGTTCAATCCATTCACTTCAGCAATCTTGTCCAGATGATCTGTGTCCTGATAATATTCATAAGAAATCAAAGCCAATGTTTGATGTTCAACAACAATATGTTGATGAAACAAGTCGGATGATTCTTTATTGGCTACTTTTTTACTTAATTCAGAGTCTACATCTTCAAGGAAGACCATTCGAACATCGGCTCTCACTGGAACACCTTCATTATTAAATGTTTTATAGTCTACATCTAACTCTTCTCCCCGACAAAGGAAGACTGGAATTTGCCCCCAAATCAATTTAAGAAATGGTGGCTGATGCATGGACCCGTTAAAGTCCATTGTAATCCCAATGAGGTCAATTAGTTGTTCAACAACATTATAGGGTTCTCCATTTTTTTCTGCATAGGCTCCGGTTCCGTCCAACACAATGGTTAACTCCATTGTATTGGTGCCTCCAGAAGAAAACCCAATCAGTGGAATTGACCTATTCACGGCATTGAGTTGACCATACCGATTCTGTAGGTTCATTTTTAGTGAAAGGGGACTTACGAAGCATTCAAACACCCCCAATTGAGTTGTTCTAGCAGAATCGCTATAAGCGTATATTTTAAGTAAATCACCCATACTTATTCTCTCGCCATCTGGCGAAGAAGTCGTACAACGCAGCGTTCTATTTGAAGTTCAAGTTGGGCTTCATCAAACTCATGGTTCAATCCTTTTTTTTCTTCTTTTCCGTCGTCAACTCCAGCACTAATGTCAAGATTGTCTATTTCTACATCCATTACAAAACCTGTATTAATTGTTCGTATTTATATTCCATCGTTTCGATAATTACGTCGTTGGACGTTGCATCAAAATCCGTTGTATTCCACTTTACGGTGTAGGCGCCACTTACAAGCCATGATCGTGTATACCAGCCCTGTTCATCTAATAAAAAGATTGCCATTTCTATTTGTTCTACTTCCAGAGTGTTAAGCAATGTTTGTGTACTTGTCTCCATAGGCTGTGGTAATTCAAGAATTGCCCGTTTGATAATGAGATTATCATACGTAACATCCGAAGGCAAGGCCTTTGGCCCTCCTGTGGTGTTAAATTCTGTGAGATTTAAACTATACCCTAGCCCATTAACACTTTGTGCTCTGAAAGTTCCAAAACCAGTCCTACTACTAAATTGTATTAAAAATCTATAGGATAGAACTGGATTGTCACCATACATTATACGTCGGCTACTATTAACGCATCTCCTTTAACTTCAAGAGATTGAAAAGAAATGTCATTTGACGTTGCATCCAAGCTTGGTCCTTCAAATTTTGTAGGAAAAGCATTGGTGATTGTCCATGTCATTACTGCGTCATTATTATTGTCGAGCATTGATATCACGATGTCCTTTCTTTCAAAGTCATCTGTGTGCATACTATTCAACCAATCGTAGAGTTCCAAACTATTTTCGAAAATCCCACGTTTCATTGTCACTGTTGGTACATCGATTTGCCCTACTACTTGAAGTGTTCGAACTCCTTCTGTGGTTGCTTCTTTGTATTCTGTGGATTCGTACGATATATTCAGACCATTGATTTCGCTAAATGCAATATCATCATCTCCAATCTTTGCTGTGTATCTAAACGCGGTGATCGGGTATTCCGAGTTAATGGTTGCTTGATTATCTGCCATAATATTTATTTTTTATATCATTATTAAAATCTAATTATTAGCTGGTTCTATTGACCAACCATTTGAGAGAATGTAAGTACAATGAACTCAGCCGGACGCACTGGAGCTACTTGAATAGAAACTCGCATGTATCCGTTTAGGATATCTTCATCCGTCATTGTTACTCCCAGTCCAATAAGAACACTGTAACTTGTAGCAGGTGTTGTTCCTGCAAAGGCACCATCATTATAAAGTCCTAATAAATAACTTTCAATCATGGTCTTCACTTCTACCCAAGTATTGTGAACATTTGGTTTGAAGACATATGCTTCCAATGCTTTACTGATATCCGTTTCCATAGAAATGAACAGACGACGTACATTGATGTATCTCCAATCCAAACTATTACCATCATTGGTTCTAGCTCCCCAGACAAGAGTTCCTTTTCCTGTAAAGCTTCTAATTGCGTTTACCGACTTCCCTGAAGTGGCATCTACATTTAAATTCTCTTGTTGTTTATTGGTAATTGGAACAACGGGTCCTACAACACCAGTAGGAGACTTATTCGCTGGAGGCGTCCAAACCCCTGAAGCATTATCTAGTCGGCTATAGATTCCAACCATAAATGGAGACGGTGGCATATTAATGTAGTTAATTGAGAGGAATGATTTAGCATCTTCTTCTGCTGCATTGTTTGGTACCTCATAATTAATATCAATATCGGTTGCTGCAATTGCCTCAATTTCCGTTTCGCTTTCTGGATCAGTAGCTACTATTGTGAAGCCATCTGTAGAATTTGCTGGGTATGTTCCTACAATCTCATCGGCTGTTTGATTCTCAAGAGCGGTAATTACCATTCCGTCTGCTGCAGAATATGTAATCTCTGTTACTGTAACCTCAGGGTCCGATTGAATCTCAACGGATATACTTACCGTACTTTCTGGGCTAGCCAATGATTCTTCTACTAATAACTTGTTAAACGATATACTGAAAGGAATTGCATCTGAGGTCTCATCTGTATTCCAATCTCCATTTTGTACATAGTCTGTTGTTGTAGCTGTTTCAGGAGCCATTAGAAAATTGATGTCCCAATCCGGAAAAGTACCTTGAACTGCAGACCAAATATTATTAAGATCGCTAGCAGTAGCATCGGTTTTATACGTAATGGTCATTTCATTACCATCTACATTTAGAGAATAATTATTTCCATTGTCATCGTCTAATTCAACGGTTACCTTAGGTCCAGCTCCTCCAACATTTGCTGAATATGTGAAGGTGAAGATTTCGGAATCTTCATCATCGAGACCAGTACCAGAGTATAGGTTGAGTTGCATATCTTCATCACCAATATTCCAACCATCTAAGATAATGCCAGACATATTATCGTTGTATGCATAAGATGTTAATGATTCTAAATATGGGAAATAAGCCGCCACATAGCTAGTAGCATCTGGAACTACACCAGTACGATAGGTAACAATATCTTCTGAGTTATAGACTTTGTCTTTTGGATTGGATTGAATTACATCCAATACACAGAAGTATGTTTTCTCTACACCACAGTAATCTACAAATATAGTTCCCCAATTGTAGTATTTGTCTTCGCCATATCTGACCAAATCAGTTGGAACAATCAACGTTGCTGTTTCTGCTTGCTCAATTGCATCAATAATAAAATCCATGTTCACTGGGCTATCATTACTAGAGCTAAATTGGTCGTAATTACCTAATGAGACGATGTAACAACTACCACCTCCATTTGCAAAAAAGTTTGAAATTGATGGAAACATAAATCCAGGAGTGTAATCTGAGAAATCACCTGTTGTACCTTTCATGTTTCTAGATAGGTAGTTTGTTTTGTTTGCGCTAGAATCGTAGCTTGAAATTAAGTTCATAACGCCTGTTTCGTCTGGTCCTCCAAACGTTTGTTCGTACTCAAGAACACTGCTTACTAAGACGGGTTCACGGACATTGTCTGAGTCTTTAATGTAATTGAGTTCCTGTCCATTAGGTTGTAGTGCTTGCTCGGTAAATCCGATAAACACTGGGATTGCTGTCGCATTCGCTACGATACTTGATCCAAACGAATTTTTTTCTTCGACATACACCCCGGGAGTTTTGTAATCTGCCATTTGTTGAATTTTAAGTTATTTATTTAGTTCTATAAAAATATTTTGTAGTGCTTTGGCAAGTACTACAGAAACGTCTTGGCCATCTATGTAATTGATGGCAGGGTAGCATTCACTGTATGCTTCCCGAAATTTATCTTGTATTTCTTGTGGTTTTTTCGTGTCAATTTTATTAAAGCGCATATTGAGGTGTTTGAATTTCTCATAAGGAGAGATTAATTGATCCAAACAGAGTTCAATTATTTCTCTAAAGGTTTCAAAAACTGCACCTTTCAGATTAAACAACTCGTTCGATGCTGTTTCTAGGTAATCGATATTCAATTGGGTCATTTTACTTTCAATTTCCCACCATTTTTTACGCCATTGCATCGTACTGATACCTGTTACTTCCTGAAATGTTGAATAGGGTTTATTTCCTTTGGGGATGTAGCAGCTTCCTCCAATTGTATCGAAAGCGATTATATCTTTGTCTAGAATATCAATAAAATTTAAATAGTCTGTTGTAAGCACTAGACGAAACCTGAAATCTGCCGGAAGTCCTTTTTCACCTTCTATCTTTTCTTTAACTTTATCACATACCTCGAAGTAATTATCAAGGGTTGGAGTTATTTCCTCTAATACTTGTTGATATTCAATAGTTTTAAGTACAAGTCCAGACATGGAAGGTAAGAAGGGCTCGAATTCTTTTTCACTTAATTTCCCCTCTTCAATTTGTTGTGTTAAATACTCTTTATACAGGTCGATTTCTTTTTCTGCGGTTGGGTAACTCTTTAGGAGTTCGTTGTAGATACGTGTTATATCGTCTTGAAGAGCCGTTTTCTTTTCTACACTTAATTTATCACGCTCTTCTTGTGTTGTTGGAACGGCGATAGAACAAAATGTGGTTGTTTTTTGTAGTACTTTATTTAGAATGTTATTTACAGGAATATAAATTTCGTTTAAAATAAGGGTGCTAATTTCTTCTGGATAAAGGATGCCTTCAGTTGTTGATATAGTTTTTATCATTGGTAGTTCGTCAAAACGTCCCGGTATTATAGCATACTTGAGCTCGTATCTAAGGATTGGTATTCCGGGTGTATTGAAGCTACTCCAGATTTCAATTTCATCTAGATCATTGAAACTTGATAGTAGTACTTGTACTTTTTCACCTTCATCGGAAACGTAGAGTAGATCATTATTGTAGAAATATGCCAACACTAAATCATATGACTTTAATGCAGTCAAGTAATCATTAAAGTTAAATAGGAGTAAGGTGTCAATAGCGACTCTCAGCGGTGGTTTTTCATTCATTGCTTTGTTTCCACTTGTAGGTGTTGAATACTTGTAGGTGCCTAGTAAATCTTTTTCAGCAACACTTCCAAAAAGAGCAATGTTTATTGCATCTGAGTGCAAGCTATTAGAGCCTTTGTTATTAAGATTAACATAGGTGACCCCTTCGTTATTATACAAGTTACCTTCGAGCTGAAGTACTTGTTTTTCTATCACAGTTTTGAAGTTATTTATAATAGTATTTAGCATAATAATGAACAGTACAGATATGCACCTCTTACAAAGCAAGGATTATTTACTTTAGGTCACTATAAACTATGTTCATATTTCTTATCTCTATGTTCTAAAGGTAACTGGAGCTCAAGCTTGAGCCGAAGAGTCCATAATGTCTACACTTACGAGATCAATGATTTCAATAACTTGTCTTTTTAGTTTACTGTATTGAGAAGGACTCTTGCCAAATTTTTCCTTGAAGCATTTTGTGAAATATGTCGTGCTAGAAAAACCAACTTCAAAAGCGATATCTGAAATATTCTTGTCGGATTCTGTAATGAGGCACGCTGCCTTTTTTAATCGATAATTCATTACCATTCTACTTGGTGATGAGCCAGTAAGTAATTTGACTTTACTGAAAAACTTTGTTCTACTCATGCCAAGATCGGTTCCCATTTTTTCAATGGAAAAATTAGTATCTAAATTCTTTTCATTGAGATAGCCAATAACCTTGTCTAACGTTTCTGCATCTTTTTTGGGTCCAATATTACTGCCTTGTAAGTAAGCTTCTCGATAATGAATTCTTTTGCAAGTACTGTTGGCTTTGAGTCTGCCTTCTATTTTTGCAATATTCAATTGAGTAACATGATTAAATGTTAGCATATATTCTATGCCTCTTTCGGAACAGTTTATTAAATCTTTTGTGGAAATAACTTGATTCTGTGGCCACCAAATAATTGATAAAGGATTCGTAAAATAATCCGAATAGCTTTTAATAGTAGATATAACTACTGATAAGTCTTTATTTAAAAACAGGAATAGGTCTGGGCGAGAGTGGTTACTTAATTGTTCTTTTAAATTAAATAAGTTGCATGTAATAACATTGAAGTTGCTTCCCAGTGTGCTTACAATATTGATGAGTACATCATCAACGATTAATAGAATGGAATTTTCAGACAGCATTTGATAACGTTAATTTTAAATTAATTACAGTGGTTAAACTGTTCGCGAGTGTAATTTCCTTTTCGTAATTACTTCAATTAAAAATGCATCTAGTTCGTTGCTCTATGGCATTCTTGTTTTTTAGTAAATCATCAAGGATTAAGTTAAATATTGTTGTGGGTAAAATTAAAATGAGCGAAATAATTAGTCAGTTAATTACGGATATCTGTAATTCAATAATTACTTTTCTTAAAGTTTAGAAGTTCTTTTGATAGATCGTTATAGTCCCAATTAGCATATTCTCTATCTTAATTATCGCCAGGATGATAACAGAATTAAGGACAGGCGTATGTGAAGATTAAATACCAAATAAGTGCACTAAACAGCTGTTTTAATAAAGTAAAGAGTCAACAGAAGGTCTTAAAGTTGAAATTCGATTTTTTTGAATAAACTTTAAGAAGGTTTGGATAAATGATTTTCTCAATTATCCAGTCAACAGTGCTATATAATTATTCTTTCTTTTACTTTTTCACCATGATAGGGGGTTAGCCTCTTTTTAACCATTTACAGTATTTCCTTTCTAAACATTTGTAATTGTTTAAAAGAGTTTCACGTTACAATTTAACATATCTACGCCTAGAATTACTAGGTAGTTATACTTGTTTTTTGTAACCGTTGATTATACCTTGATGAAGTGCTATTGCTTAGAAATGAGAAATAAATTGCTTAAGAAAATAAGAACTAAAATAGTTAATTACAGAACGTAATAAATTTAAAAAGCCCAATCGTAAGATTGGGCTTTTTTGGTGGTGCCTCCAGGAATCGAACCAGGGACACAAGGATTTTCAGTCCTTTGCTCTACCAACTGAGCTAAGGCACCATCGCGTTAGCGGTGGCAAATATAAAGCGA
>JAESUF010000402.1 GCA_016763215.1 Flavobacteriaceae bacterium | reverse complement strand
TTTTATATAAAAATGAAAAAAACGCTTTTAATTCTAGCATTTGCATTATGTTCTCTTGCATCCTATGCCCAAGAGGTAACTACTTACTATTTTATAAGACATGCTGAAAAGCAACGAACAGATAAGTCTAATAGAAATCCTGTATTAAATGAGGCTGGAGTAAAAAGAGCTGAAAGATGGAAAGAAGTGTTTTCTAATGTAAAATTTGATGCCGTATATTCTACAAATTACAATAGAACAAAACTAACTGCAAAACCTACTGCAGATAGTAAAGAACTTACGGTTCTATCCTACAATCCAAGGACTTTGTATTCTGAAGCTTTTAAAGCCAGTACAAAAGGGAAAACAGTGTTAGTTGTTGGCCATAGTAATACAACAAATGCCTTTGCTAATAAGGTGTTAGGAGAAAAAAAATATCCTCAAATAGACGATCATAATAACGCAAATTTATACATCGTTACCGTTACTGACGGTAAGGCTACTTCTGTGTTATTGAAGATTAATTAAGTTTAAAACAGGAAGTGACTAAGGCTCTCGAAGTCACTGTTGATAATGAATGTCATTCCTACGTACCAAAACTGGTTCACAGGAATGACATTTTTTTTTAGTTAAAAGACAATTGAATATTCTCCAAGTTGATTTCTGACAATTTTTTCAATTGATTGCTTTCAAACAATAAATCTAGTGTAGAAAGATCTACACTAGCGTCGTTTGGTTTATAATTGTTATGATCTGTTAAACGAACGCCGTTTATGAGGTGTTCGTTTCTAACTTCTCTAAAACGTTTTCCACCCCCATTTACATGGAATGTATACGCCATATAGTCTATTTTAAAATCTTCTTTACCAATCCAATAAATAAAAACATCGTCAAAGTCGATGCCTCCCCCCTCTTGCTTAAAGGTAATTTGTACTTTATAGAACTCTTTCCCTTTAATCGTTTTATCGACTAATAATTTCTTCTGTACAGCACCGTCATTTAATCCATATGGTAGAACAGAAAAATAATGAACAGAATTGATTGATTCGCTATATTTTAGAGCCATAGAATCTGGCACTTGTACAGGATGTGCATTAAAAAGTCTTTCAAACCCTTTGTTTGATAGGATATCTTCCCTTGTCCCTTCTTCACTCTTTTTAATTCTTACGAGTTTAAATCCGCCATTATTTCTGTAGGCACTATAGTGCAAGTCTCTAAAATCGAACGAAAGTAAGGAATTAGTGATCTTTTCAACACCTGAAACAGCTATTGACTTGTCTATAATTTGCTGTGCTGTTAGCTTCTTTTCTTCTGATTTACAAGAGATTAAAATGAAGGTAAAAATAAATGCGATGAATAAAGCTCTCATTGGGTTTCTTTTGTTGAGTTCTGTCGTGTTTTATCATGTAAAATTACACTTATAAAAGTGGACGAATAATGTATCTTTGTGAATATTTTCATAAAACCTTTAAAAATTTAAGGTTCTCACAAATGTCAGTACAGAAAAAGATTAACATACAGAACAAAAAAGCCCGATTCGAATTTGAAATCTTGGATAAATTTGTCGCAGGAATTCAATTAACCGGGACTGAGATTAAGTCGATACGCTTAAGCAAAGCCAGAATTACAGAAAGTTTTTGTGAGTTTAATGAGCGTGGAGAACTTTTTATTGTAAATATGTATATTGAAGAATATGCATTCGGAAATCATTTTAATCATAAGACTACCAGTGAGCGTAGACTGCTTTTGAACAAAAAAGAATTACGAGGGCTAAAGAAAGATGTTGAAGCCAAAGGAAATACCATTGTTCCTCTTCGTTTGTTTCTGAATGAAAATGGCTGGGCGAAGTTAGAAATTGCATTAGCAAAAGGGAAACAAACCCACGACAAGCGTGAAACAATGAAAGATCGCGATAGCAAACGTGATTTGGCACGAATAAAGAAGAATTTCAATTCATGATTTCTTTTCTAAAGCTAATTCGGTACAAAAATCTACTAATGGTCTTGTTGACTATGATTTTAACGAAATATGCTTTGGTCGATTATTTTTTAGTTACTCCTTACCTATCAAACTTAGATTTTATAATCCTTGCACTTAGTGTACTATTCATTACCGCTGGAGGATATATTATAAATGATATTTATGATGTTGAAGTGGATAAAATCAATAAGCCTTACAAAATGTATATTGAGGCTGTCATATCAAAAAAAATGCTTGGTTATACTATTCAACACTAAATATAATAGCTTTATTTTCTGGCATATTTTTATCCATATATAAAGAAAGGCCTTCACTTAGTTTAGTCTTTGTTATTACAATTCTCTTGCTGTTTTTATACTCAAAGTACTTTAAAAGGGTTCCATTGGTAGGGAATATTATTGTTTCTGTGATCATCACTTTTGTCATTTGGATTGTTTATTTATTTGATTTTAACGGAGGAAACAATAGTTCTGGTTTTTTCAGCTTTTTATCAGCTATTTTTAAGAGCCTATTCCTTTATATGCTAGTTGTTTACTATTCTGTATTTTCATTTACAACTACATTAATTAGAGAAATCATTAAAGATATTGAAGATATAAATGGCGATTACAAAATGAAAATGAAAACATTGCCTATCATTTTAGGGAAAAAGAGAGCTAGAAATATTGCTATATTCTTTTCAACTATACTTGCCTTTTTCTTACTTATCTCTATTAAAGGTTTTGCTAAAAACACGGACACACAAATTTTGGCTTGGTACCTTTCTATACTTATTTGTATTCCTATGCTTTTTTTTATCTACAAACTATGGAATGCCAAAACAAAAAAACAATATCACTTTTTAAGCAATCTAATGAAACTGATTATGCTACTAGGAATTCTATCCATGGGACTATTTAAATTTATGTAATCAATGCTACGAGAAAAACTATCCAACTACAACATCATCCTTGCTTCGGGATCGCCAAGAAGGCAGAATTTCTTTCAACAATTAGACATTCCGTTTAGCATTCAACTCAAGGAAATTGAAGAAATCTATCCAGAACACTTAAAGGCAGCAGCCATTACCGATTATTTGGCCGATTTAAAATCGCAGCCATTTACTGACCTAAAAGAGAATGATTTGTTAGTTACTTCGGATACCATTGTTTGGTTTGAAGGAAAAGCAATTGGGAAGCCAAAAGATGCTCAAGATGCTTTTAATATGCTGAAAGAGATGTCTGGAAAGAAACATTTTGTCTATACCTCTGTGAGTATAAAAAGCAGGTCTTTTCAAAAAGTATTTCATGATGAAACAATTGTTGAATTCGAAAAATTTACAGACGAAGAGATTCATTACTATCTTAAAAAAGACCAGCCCTTTGACAAGGCTGGGAGTTATGGAATTCAAGACTGGATAGGACTAATCGGAGTAAAAAGCATTGAAGGAAGTTATTTTAATGTGATGGGATTACCTGTTCATAAATTGTATAAAGAATTGATGAAAATTGCTCAATAACACCCAATTAAAAACTTATTTTTACGCTCAAATAACACAACCCAAAAAATGAAAAAATACACATACACAGAAATGAAGGACACTAGGTCTGGTTTTGGTGATGGTTTAACAGAATTAGGAAAAACAAATCCTAATGTAGTAGCACTTTGTGCTGATTTAACTGGTTCATTAAAAATGAATGAGTTCGAGAAAAATCACCCAGAACGTTTCTTTCAAATAGGAATTGCAGAAGCGAACATGATCGGAATTGCTGCTGGATTAACTATCGGTGGTAAAATTCCATTTACAGGAACTTTTGCTAATTTTTCTGCAGGACGTGTATACGACCAAATAAGACAATCTGTTGCCT
>JAESUF010000037.1 GCA_016763215.1 Flavobacteriaceae bacterium | reverse complement strand
TATAGGCATTTCTTCTCTCGTTAAAAGGTTCTTTTGAATAGAAGCTTGGTAATCGAAGACAAATTCAACAGGTGAGCCATCAATTTGAGTCAAAGGGTTCTTACGAAGATCTATCATCATTTGTTTGATTTGCTGCGCTCCATCCATACCTTTTCTTACAAAAGAAATCAAACGTTCTTTATAGAAAGAATGTTTGGTGTATAATTGTAATAGCTCTTTATAGAATGAACTTTGGTTCGTTTTTGCATCAGCAGCAATTTCACAAGCCAATAACGCTGAGGTAACAGCATCTTTATCTCGGACAAAATCACCAACCATGTAACCAAAACTTTCCTCACCGCCACCTATAAAATCCATTTCAGGAAAATCTAGGATCATTTTAGCAATCCATTTAAAACCAGTGAGCCCTACTTTGGTTTCTACACCATAACTAGCAGCAATGTCATTCACCATATTTGTAGAAACAATGGTTGAACCAACAAACTGGTTTCCATTAATTCGTCCCTGTTTTTTCCATTGTTTGATTAAGAAATCGGTCATCATACTCATGGTCTGATTTCCGTTCAATAATTTTATTTTCCCTTCAAGATCTCTCACGGCTACTCCAATTCGATCACTATCTGGATCTGTTCCTAAAACAATGTCAGCGCCAATTTTTTCTGCTAGATTAATAGCCATCTCTAAAGCTTCAGGTTCTTCTGGGTTTGGTGATTTTACTGTTGGAAAGTTTCCATCAGGAACCTCTTGTTCTTTGATAATATGAACTTGGGAATAACCAGCTCTTTTAAGAACTTCAGGAATTAGTTTAATGGAAGTTCCGTGTAAGGAAGTGAAGACAATCTTTAAATCCTTTCTGCCTGCAACATCAAAAGTTCCATTTTCTAAAGAGGCTTTCCAAAAAGCTTCATCGACTTCAGAACCGATGTAAGAAATCAATGCTGGCCTTGCTTCAAAATTAATATCTGAAAAAGACAAAGAATTAACTTGGTCAATAATACCTTTATCCTGTGGAGGAACAATTTGTCCGCCATCAGTCCAATAAACCTTATATCCATTATACTCTGGTGGATTATGAGAGGCAGTTAATACAATTCCTGCATGACAGTTTAATTCATTTACCGCAAAAGAAAGTTCTGGAGTCGGTCTTAAATCTTCAAAAACAACGACGCTAATAGAATTTGCGGAGAATACTCCTGCAACCAATTTCGCGAATTCTTTACTGTTATGCCTACAATCATAGGCTATAGCAACTTTTAAATCTTTGCTAGGGTAAACACTTTTTAAGTAATTACTCAGGCCTTGAGTTGCTTTTCCTAAGGTATATTTATTTATTCTATTGGTTCCAGCTCCCATGACACCTCGCATTCCACCAGTACCGAATTCTACATTTTTATAGAAACGATCGGCTAAATCATCAGGTTTAGATTTAATTAACGCGTTAATTTCTTGCTGTGTTTCAGTGTCAAATGGTTCTGATAACCAGAGTTTTGCTTTGTTTAAAATCTCTTTCATAAGTCGAAAATTCGTCTGTGAATTTACGAATTTAAAGATTGATTTTTTCTTGTATTTTGTAATAATCCTGATTGTCTTTGGATTTAATAAGCAGTTCGCCAATAAAACCGGCTAAAAACAACTGCGTTCCTAAAACCATAGCAGAAAGAGCTATATAAAACCAAGGATTGTCAGTAACTAGAATGGTCTTCATTCCTTGTGAAAGTTTATATAGTTTCAATACTCCAATATAACTTGCAGAAAAGAAACCAAAAATAAACATGAGTGTACCCAATAGACCGAAGAAATGCATGGGTCTTTTTCCAAATTTAGATAAGAAAGAAATAGTTATAAGGTCTAGAAAACCATTGATAAACCTGTTCATTCCAAATTTTGTTTCTCCATATTTTCTAGCTTGATGTTGCACTATTTTCTCTCCGATTTTACTAAAACCTTCATTTTTAGCAAGCACAGGAATGTAACGATGCATTTCGCCGCTAACCTTAACGCTTTTTACTACCTCATTTTTATAGGCTTTTAAACCGCAATTAAAATCGTGCAGCTTCAGTCCAGAGGTCCTTCTTGCTGCCCAGTTGAATAACTTTGAAGGAATATTTTTGGCAATGACATGATCATAACGCTTCTTTTTCCAACCAGAAACTAAATCGAAATTTTCACTAGTAATTAGATTGTACAACCCCGGAATTTCATCAGGACTATCTTGTAGATCGGCATCCATAGTAATCACAACATCTCCTTGTGTTATTTGAAAACCTGCATCTAAAGCTTGTGATTTACCATAATTTTTATGGAATCGAATTCCCTTTACGGCTGTATTGTCTTGAGATAATTCTTTGATGATGTTCCAAGAATTATCAGTACTTCCGTCATCAATAAAGATAACTTCATATAAAAACTGATTGGACTGCATCACTGATGCAATCCAATCATATAATTCTTTTAAAGACTCTTCTTCGTTTAATAAAGGTATAACTACCGATATATGCATAAGGATTTATTTATAGCGCAAAGTTAATGATATTCTTAACACTAAAAATTAAGTTTCTAGTATCCGTCTTCTTCTGTTCTTTTCATTACAGCTCCTGCAATTGCAGAAATGATAAACCCTACAAAAGCAAAGAAAAGAAGTCCAACAGCATCCCCTAAAATAGTTCCTTGAAACATTGAAGAAATCTCTAATTGTGACGTTATTTGCTCATCAGTTAGGCCAGCATCAATAAGTCCTTGATGTTGAATTTCTGTCATTTGTGTATAAAAATCTGGTTCAATGAAAGAAGCAAATACATGTTGATAAATAATTGCAATTAAAACTCCAAGTAAGATGATGCCCATTCCAATTTTCACTGATTGACCCCAAGTGATTAAATTTTTATTCTCTTTTTTAAACTTAGCAATACCTAATACTGGAAAAATGATAATAGCAACAATAGATACTAAAATATTTATAAGCCCACCTTCTAAATGCATATCCATTGCATAAAAAATAACGCTTAATATGATTGCTGTAATTCCATAGTACAGTCCATAATTTAAAATGACATTTTTACTCGATGCTTGATTCTCCATAAATTTAAAATTTAGTTAGTTATATACAAATATATTGAATTCATTTCTTTCGCTCATCAAGGAAATAGATTCAAAACAATAGATTAGTAACCAACTTGTTAGAATTGTTACAAAAAAAATAGAGAAATTTTTCATTTGTAAAATAAAAAATGGTTGTAAATTTGCATCGGCAAGTCCTACACAACTAGCTCC
>JAESUF010000401.1 GCA_016763215.1 Flavobacteriaceae bacterium | reverse complement strand
TTTAACCAAGATGTGATGGTTGCTTCTGCAACGCTTTCCCCCATCTTAGGTAATTTTAATTCGAATCTTGCCATTAATATTCAGTTTTGAGAATGCAAAAATACGAAAAAAACGAAGATTTTTCATCATAAAAAATGATGAAAAATCTCGTACCTTAATATTCAATCATTAAATTAATGATAATGAAAACATCAATAGACTAGTTATAATTAAATATTATTGATTCGATTAGCTAAAAAATTAGATAATTAATAATTTAAACTAACTTTCTCCTTTTGTTTTTTCTTCTAATTTCTCTACTTCTCTCAGTGCTTTCTTTAAGGCATCTTTTGCTCTTTTTAAATCTTTTTTTGCCCTTTTAACATCTTTTTCTGCTTCTTTTTTGGAGTCAGAACCAGAAATAGCATCTTTTAAAACAGCTCCAAAAGCCGACATGGTTTCAATCATTCTTTCTGAGGCATATTCCTTATCTACAAACAATCTTAGTCTTCCTTGAGATAGTTTACATTCAAAAACTTCTTCTCCTTGATTGTGTTTGATCCAAGTATAGGTTTTTCCACTAACCGTTAAACCAGATCTCCTTAATTTTTTAAGGACTATTCTTCTGATCTCTTCAGTTCTATGTTTCCCAAATCGTGCACTTAACTTATATACGTTTTCATTCTTTTTAATAGATACTGAAGAATTTGAACTTTTATCATCATCATAATCAAAACTGATAGAATATGAAGTTCCCGTTGAAGGTGTTTTTGGGGGTTTTGGTGTTGATTGTGCATAGGTATTTCCTATAATAAACAATCCTAACACAAGTGTTGTAATGATTTTTTTCATGATCTTGTTTTTTAAATTATACAAGACAAATGTAGGTGGGTGTTTTGATAAAAAAAAAGAAAATGAAACCGTTAACCTAGCGTTAACGTTAACAAACTCAGTCTATTAACCTAACTTAAACTCTAAGCCAATTCCGCGAATGCTTTCAATAGAAATTTGCGTATCGTCTTTGAAATACTTACGCAATCGGCTAATAAAAACATCCATGCTTCGTCCTGAAAAGAAATCGTCATTTTTCCAGACAGCCTTTAAAATCTCCTCTCTTTTTAAGAGTTGATTTTTATGATTGAATAGATACTGAATTAACTCAGATTCTTTCTCTGTAACTCTTTGAATAGTTTGATTTAATATCAATTCTAAGCGTTTCGTATTGAATTGATATTCTCCAATAGTCATGATTTCCACAACAGAAACTTCTTGAACATTCCTGTTACTTCTTTTAATGATATTACTTAATCGAAGCACCAACTCATCAGCTTCAAAAGGCTTTACGATATAGTCATCCGCTCCAAGTTTTAGACCTTTGATTTTATCTTCTTTCATTTTCCTTGCTGTCAAAAAAATAAAAGGCATTTCTGGGTTGACATCTATAATTTTCTCTGCCAAAGTAAATCCGTCCATTTTGGGCATCATCACATCTAACACACAAATATTATAAGTCCCTTGACTAAAAAGGTCTAACGCTTCTTTTCCATCTTTCGCCCAAGTAATTACATACCCAGACATTTCTAAATATTGCTTTAGAATGCTTCCAAAATCTTGATCGTCTTCTGCTAAGAGTATGTGTTTCTCCCCTTCCATAAATTATACGATTGGAATCTCTATTGTAAACGTTGATCCTTTTCCTTCAATGCTTTTTACATGAATACTTCCACCATGTGCTTTTACTATTTGGTTCGTATAATACAAACCTAAGCCCATACCTTTTACATTATGCACCTCTTTGTCTCCTGCTCTAAAAAATTTATCAAACAATTGCTTTTGATCTTTAGCAGCAATCCCAATTCCATGATCCTGAATAGAAATACTAAAATTCGAAGTTACTTTTGAAGAAAACCGAATAGACACTTCTTCTTCTGTATACTTTACTGCATTTTCAAGTATATTAAACAAGGCAGTTGTTAAAAAGAACTTATCGATATTTATTTCTTTAGAATCTTCATGTAAAAATCGTTCAATGGTGACGTTTTTATCATTTACAGACAATAGAAAATCATCCAATACTATATTTAAGTAATCAGTTGTATTGATCGATTCTTTTTTAAGCTGCATTTCATGATACCCTAAACTGTTATTTAAAACCTGATCAATTAGTTTTTGTAGTCTTTTATTTTGCCTTTCTATTGTATTAACTGTTGCATCAGCAACATTAGATTGAGCAACAACTTCATCCTTTTTCAATATTTGTGTAGCCAGTGTTAAGGTCGCTAGAGGCGTTTTCAATTCGTGCGTAATATTATTGACAAAATCTGTTTTTATATCTGCTATTTTCTTTTGAGTGATCAAATTATTAATCGAATAATAAAGCAGTCCAAAGACAATGAAGAAAATACAAACAGAAATAATTAGTAACCCGCTCATTCTAAACAAAACAATTTTCCTCCAACCATCTATATTCATATAGTCTCGTGTTTCAAAATGTAAGTCATACCCTTTTGTTACTTTTTCTCCAGCGACTTCTTCATCATAAGTGTACTCCGTTAACCACATAGAGCTACTCACTCTATGCCCTTCTTGAGCATCAAATTCATCACCAATTAAATAGCGGAAATTTTCTTTACTTTTACCATTAAAGATGGTATCACTCTGGACACTATCTAATATGATGATCGTTTTTATTCTTTTTTGAAATTTTAAATTGTACGGGTTTTTATTATTCTTAGCAAGCTCTTTTTTATACCTTTTAATATATCCCGCCTTTAAAGAATCTGCCCTCGCTTTTAACCTTGGCATTATTTGCTCCTTCGGAATTATATTTTTTTGATAACTTGTAAGTAACGCTATAAAGTAATCTTGCCAAAGATCATTAATTGAATCTAGTTTTGGGGAAAAATCATCTATTCTAGAAATAGAGCTTTTAGTTTCAGCAATAAATGCCTTTTTCTTTAACTCGTATGTGTTATTAATTAAATATCCTTGAATAATTGATAAGGCAATCAATCCTAAAATTGAAACAGTAATTAATGTTTTTATCTTCTTATGCATATATCAAAAATATCAAAAGGCGAGTCCAATCTATTAAAAAATACGCCCATTAACCTTGCATTAACTTAAAAAATTACTTCAACTTCAGTATTTATAAGAGCAAAGAGCACTACTTCATTTTCTCATTAACATTCTTCAAAACAGCGTTAACCCCTCTTTAACTAAGGCTTAACTCCCCACATTAGTTTTTCGATTCACTTTTGTGTCAGAATTAAAACTCAAATGATATGAAAACTATTTGTATGACCATAGCTTTCTTATTGATCTCATTTTCAATAACAGCTCAAAAAGAAACTACGAGTCACTCACTCACTCAAAAGATTAAAATCGATGGGAACCTCTCTGAAATGATTTGGCAGCAACATCTTGCACAAGGGAACTTTAAACAAATAAAGCCCAACAATGGAAAAGAAGCTACACAGAAAACACGAATCGCGATTACAAACGATGCTTCCTATCTCTATATAGCTGCAGAAATGTCTATAAATCCTGAAAATGATATCAACACACAGTTAACCTCTAGAGATGAAACAGGAAATTCAGATTATTTCTCTGTAATCTTAGATCCTTTTGGAGCCAATAGAGAAGCATGGGCTTTTGTAGTAACAGCCGCCAATGTACAATCTGACATTAAAATAACCAATAATGGAAATTATGATGAATGGAATGCTGTTTGGGAAAGTGCTGTAAAAGTATCGGATGACAAATGGACTGTGGAAATAAAAATTCCTTTTAATAGTCTTCGCTTTCCAAAGGGGAAGTTTGATAACTTCCACATTAATTTTGAGCGTTTTGATGCTGCAACCAATGAAGACTCTTTTTGGAACTATATCAATGCTGATATCAATGGTTTTTTAAATCAGTTCGGAAAATTAATCAATTTAAAAAATGTGAATCCCCCTATTAATTTATCATTTCTTCCTTTTACTTCTCTTGTCTACGAAAAAATACCTGAAGGAGAAACAAAAACTAGTTTTAACGGAGGTTTAGATGTAAAGTATGTATACAACAATGCATATACGCTTGATGTATCAACCATTCCTGATTTTAGTCAAGCTCCTTCGGATGATCAAATTTTCAACTTATCTCCTTTTGAAATTAAGTTTGACGAAAACAGGCAATTCTTTGTAGAAGGAACAGAAATTTTTGACAAAGGCGATTATTTATACACTCGGAAAATTGGGGGAGAGCCTATTAATATTAACAATGTTGATCTCACCACCAATGAAGAAATTATTAAAAACCCTGTGTCTTCAAACATTCTAAACTTGGTTAAGTTTACTGGAAAATCAGAAAAAGGCTTAGCTATTGGTGTCTTAAATGGTATCACGAATAAAAGTGAAGCAATCATTTTAAATACAGATACTAACGAAACAAGAAGGTTTCTTACCAACCCAATTACCAATTACAACAGTATCGTATTAGATCAAACCTTAAAAAATAATTCTACAATTACCTTTATTAATAACTCTGTCATTCGTTCTGGTGATGCTTATGACGCTAACTTTACTGCATTGTTAGCCAACTTCTATGACAAAAAAAGAACCTATCGTTTGTCCCTTAAGAAAGCCATTTCTCAAAAGTATTTTTCAAATGCCAAAAATGAATTTGGACATCATTATCAAGTTGCTATTGGTAAAGTCAGTGGAACCTGGAGAGTTTCTCTATCTGGGGATTTACAAGATGAATTATTTGATAATAATGATTTTGGTTTCAATGCTAGAAATAATATGTTTACCTACTATGCGAATGTGAGCTATGTAAATACAAAATCGAAGAAATTGTTCAACTCCTACCGTATTTCTCTTCTAAACTACAATCGTTATTACTACAGTTTAAATAGAAAAGAGTTTTCTCTAAACCGCATTAGCTTCTTTGGGTCGAGATCTAACAATCATAATATCTTCTTAGAAGTTTCTCATGTGAGTAAGAGTAAAGATTTTTACGAAGCACGTGTTAAAGATCAACACTTTAATAGCCCAGCATTTATCGAAACTTTTTTCGAGTATCAAACAAATAGAAATAAGAACCTATCTTTTGCTGGATATGTAGAGTATTCAAAATATCTAAATTCTGATCTCTTTTCTTATGAAATTGAAACCGGTTTTGGTTTGCGTTATCGCATGGGAGAACATCTATTCTTTGAATTAGAAAGCGCCTATGAATTCTCTCCAAAAGATGCAGGTTTTTTAGAGTTTAATAATAACGACATCATTTTTGGGTATCGAAAAGTAAAAGAACTGACGAATAACTTGAACATTAACTATTCTGTGAATTCAAAATTAAACATCAATACAGCTCTTCGCCATTACTGGATACAAGTTGATTATAGCGATCAGTTTACATTAACTGACAACGGAAACTTAACAACAAATAATTACGCAATTGATGTAGACAATAGAGATGCAAATTTCAACGCCTTTAATATAGATTTTCTAGCACAATGGCAATTTGCTCCAGCGAGTGAGTTAAGTGTTGGATATAAGCTTGGTGCTCGTTATTTTGATAGAGATATCAGCTCTAATTATGGTAATAATTTTAGCAAAACGATTCGTGAAGACATGAGTCATACGCTATCTGTTAAACTAACTTACTTAATTGACTTCAATAGTCTGCGTAGAAACAAAAAACTCAAAGCTATATAGCTTTGAGTTTTTT
>JAESUF010000400.1 GCA_016763215.1 Flavobacteriaceae bacterium | reverse complement strand
CTCTGTTTTTATATTCATTACTAAAGGTCATCCATAATTGGAAATTCTTTCTCCAAGCCACCTCTTGTTCTGTTCCCCAATAATGCCAGTATGACCCATGTGATATTTTACTAGGCGCATAAAATTCCCAAAGTGAAGGTAAAGTATAGGTCTCGTGCCATTCTGCTCTTCGTGCTCTTTGTAAATCTCTACTTGCCTCATAGATATTAAATGTTGGATCTAAGGTAAAGTCTAATTTCAACAACTCATTCATCACACTATTCCAATGATCTGAATAGGGTTTCGCAGCTTGTAGCCATAATTTCCCTGCTTCTTCAAAACGATGTTGTTCATTCTGATAGTTATAATCCAGTGGGTAATTCTGAACCGTTTTATCATTAAATAACGCTTCTGGCAATCCATACCAATGTTCCATAGATGTCAGACCAGCTCTAGCTGAGTGCAATACATTCCATCGAGCAACGCTTAACTGTGCATGGTGACAAGCGGAACCTAATCCTAACTTCTTGTTTTCATCCAAGGCAGCAGCCATAATATCTGGTTCTGCACCAAAAAATTTAATTCCGTCAGCCCCTTTTTTTGCATTATTCCGTACCCACTCTCTTGCTTCATCAGCAGTACTTATTGGTTTTTTACTTCCTGAACCAAAACCTTTATAATCAAAAATTCTTGGCGCTACAATCGTATTGGCTGCACTTTGTTTCTTTAGTTTCGAAGCATTTATTCCACTAGGCTGCCGAATGGTTGTAATTCCGTGTGCCATCCATAACTTAAACACATACTCTGGACTTGCCCCTTGTGAACTTCCACCAATATGTCCGTGCATGTCTATAAATCCTGGCAAGAGATACATTCCAGAAGCATCCAATTCTTTCCCGCCTTTTTTTAATTTGGGTCTTCTTTTATCATCTATCTTAACTCCAGGATATCCTACGACTTGAATCTTTACAATCTTATTGTTTTCAACAACAATATCAATCGGTCCACGTGGCGGTGAGCCATCTCCGTTAATCAACGTAACTCCTCTAATAATTAATTGATCAAAAGGACCTTCTCCTAAATAATTGTCTTGGAAAAATCCATTCAGTACAAACAGCAATGTGAATAGTATGGTTAGTTTTTTCATCGTTTATGTTTTAATACGATTTCAATTTGTCTCCTCGAGCGCAGTCGAGAGGTCGTTAATAAATGAAAATTTTAAAAGGTCTCGACTGCGCTCGACCTGACACTTTATTTACATCTGATTTTAACCAATCAGTAGGTTAACAAGAATCTTTTAATTTCTTCCTTTTGGAACTGAGATTTTATTTCCTAAAAATAATGCATTCAAAAACAACCGATTGGTTCCGTACCAAGCGCCTCTAAAATTCGGATTGTCTGCAAACAAGATTGCTCTACCTCGACCAATTGGACTCACCAACAAAGAGGCCGATGGCTTTAGATAAATTTCTAAGTTCTTAGTAGAAATGTATCCATCTATATGTGGATTCTTCGTGTATTTAGCTACTGTAGAATACGGGTTCTTGCTAGGTTGTAGAAACACCGTATTGTTTTTATACACTGGCAATGAAGAGGAATGATAACCAAAACCTAATGGATGTGTAATGTCTAAATCGACTTCAAAAATAGCACCTCCCAAACGCTCTCTTCCTATATGCTCTCCAGCATCAACATACCGCAATCGTTTTACCTCTTTCTCTTTCTTTTCTTTACTCTTGTCTTTTGGTTTTTTAGTGAGTTTCTCTTTGACTATTTTCTTAGAAATCAACCATTGTGAAGCTCTTGCAATTGTAATTAGTGTATTTCCTTTACCTACCCAATCTTTTAGTTTTTTTCGTTGTATAGAATCTAGTTGAGTATAGCTTCCAGAAACCATGACTAGAGCACTGTACTTATCCAATGAAACCCTTCTGAAACTATTCATTTGAATTTTGGTGATCGGCATATGTATTCTTGTATCCAATAAATGCCAAACTTCTCCTGCTTCATAAGAACTGACTCCATCTCCAATTAACATTGCTGCTTTTGGCATTTCTAAAGACCTGAAGTTATTACTTCCCAAGTCTATTCCTTTGGTACTAAACCCTGTAAAAGCAGCATACATCGGAACCTTAAATTTCTCTTGCGCTTCTTTCACAATGCTATACACCTCATCAGCATCTAATTTTTGCTTACTCACTGGAATCATGACCGATCCATAATTGAATTGCTTGTTTCCTGCATTTGTATTAATTGAAAAGGGCTTGAATGCTGCAGATGCTTTCACTCCTTTCGATTGCATATAATACAACGCTGCTGGCGCATTGTAATCGTCCCAATCTAAAATATAGGCATAGTTTGTTTTTGGCACTGCTGGATTTGAAACCATACCATCGGTATTGGTAATCTCAGTTCCTAATTTTATAGATCTTAACCCTTTGGCTTTCATATTATAGAAATTAGAAATGCTCCATGCAGAAGCATCATAGAAAACACTATCTCTATATTTACTGTAGGATTCAAACATGGTCTGAACCATTCTATGCTGTGGTTGCTTTAATGGAACTACATATTTGGTTCCTTTTTTATACACCTTAATTTTATGTTGTAATAAGTAATCGATAAAAGCTTTGTTTCTGGTTTTATCATAGGCATCACCAAACTCATACCCCGCCAATCCTGATTTTGCTTTTTTAGTAACTGCCGACTTAAAGAATTTCTGTTGATACTTTCGCAGCGCTACTTTGTTTTCTACAGCAGCTTTTATCGTACTTACACTGGATAAATATTGATTTCTAATGGTAAATGGAAACGTTATAGTACCGAAGTCTGTATTTTGAGCATGCCCCCGAGAACTTGCTTGCTCAAATAACAAAGCTAAGGCTCCTTGTAAATCTGGGTACGAAGAACCATATCCTGGATAGGTACCATCAAACGATTCTTTGGTATAATAAAACGACCCTATATTGTCTAATGCCTTGGCATAATAGGGTGCAAATAGATTATTTAAGTCTTCATAGTTTTCTTTTGGCATAATTGGGTCTTGCGAACCAATTGGTTTCATGGGCTCAAAAAAGTAATTGCTATTGGTTCCCATCTCATGAAAATCTGTCACCACATTTGGGTACCAGTTATGATACCATTTCAATTTACCTTGACTTTCTGGGTGTACAGCGAGCAACCAATCTCTATTTAAATCGAACCTAAAATGATTGGTTCTTCCTCTGGGCCACATTTCATTGTGCTCCGCATCTGCATTGTCCGTAACTAACGGATTCCCTTTATATTGATTTGCCCATTGGGTATGTCGATCTCTCCCATCTGGATTGATGGTAGGGTCTATAAAAACTATTGAGTTCTGTCTATAATTTTCAACTTCAGCACTATTTGAAGCCACCAATATATAAGCCATTAACAATGCCGCTTCTGCACTTGAAGGTTCGTTTCCATGGACATTGTATCCTAGTTGCACAAAAATTGGCACCTCATTATAATTTTTTGAATTCTGAGTTGGGTCTACAAATTTTAAATGCTCACTTTTTATCTTCTCTAAATTTGATAAATTCTGTGGCGTAGAAACTCGCAGCATCACTAACTTTCTTCTTTCATGTGTGTAGCCATAAACCTCAATCTCTGCTCTATCGGAAACTTCAGCAAGCTTGTATAAGTACCCCACTATTTGATCGTGTCTTGTGTGTTGTTCGCCTATTGGATATCCTAAAAATTCTTCTGGAGAAGGAATTTTAGCATCAAAAGGCGCTTTGTCTTTAAAGAAATAGTCTTGTGAAACAGCATTAAATGCGGTAAGAAATAAAAATAATGCGGTTAGTTTTTTAAGAGATGGCATTGAGTTGATTTTTAAATATCACTAAAAATACAATTTTCTCATTAGAAGAAAATAAAACCAATTAACAATGATCTGGAAACAGTTATCAATTAACAATAACTGAGAACTGAGAACTGATAACTGAGAACCGATAACTGAAAACTGATAACTGAGAACCGATAACTGATAACTGAAAACTGATAACTGATAACTGAGAACCGATAATAGTAGAACATCTAAAATACTCACAAATCTTTAACACTTTCTATCAAAATACTATCTTACTTTTGTGACAAAATAAAATGTAACATTTTACACATAAGTATCGTCTTATATCTAAACCAAACTAAAAATGAAAAAAATATTTATTGCTGTAGTGTCTGTTGCGCTATTAGCAGGTTGTGCTACTACAAAAAAAGCATCAAATAAAAAGAGCCTAATTGAAGTCGGAATTGACTTAAATAATGTTGTTGACGATAAGGTTCAAGTGGAAGTAAATCCACAAAAAATAAAAGAAAATTCTATTGTATATCAAATACCAGCAATTGTTCCTGGAACCTATGTAATTAGTGACTATGGGAAATTCATATCAGACTTTAAAGCATATGACTATGATGGAAATGAATTAACTGTTAAGAAATTAGATGCTAATTCTTGGCAAATAGACAATGCGACTCAAATGGACAAAATTTCTTATTGGGTTGATGATACTTTTGATGCAAAAGAAAAGCACAAGATTTATGTAATGGCTGGAACCAATATTGAAGAAGGAAAAAACTTCTTTTTAAACTTACCTGGTTTCGTTGGATACTTTAAAGGAAAAAAAGAAACTCCTTATACAATAACGATACAGCACCCTGCTGACTTGTATGAAACTTCTTCGTTAATTAACAGAAACACAACGAAAGAGACCAATACTGAAGATATATTTGTAGCTGCTAGATATGATGAGATTTCTGACAACCCTATCATGTATGCTCCATTAAACTCTGTGAGTTTTACTATGAATGGTGTTGATGTTACTTTGGCGGTTTATTCTCCAAACAATGTGCATTCAGCAACAGATATGGAAGAAGCTTTAAAAACCATGGTACGAGCACAAACCAACTTTTTAAAAGGTTTTAAAACAACGAATGAATACAATATTCTTCTCTATTTATTTGATTCTAACGTATACAAATGGCAAAGTTTTGGAGCTTTAGAACATTTGTCTTCTACAACGGTTGTTTATCCAGAGAATTTCTCAAAAGAACGACTATCAGAAGGGATGATCAATGGAACTGTTTCTCATGAGTTTTTCCATATTGTAACTCCACTGTCTGTTCATTCAGAAGAGATTCATTCGTTTGATTTTAATACCCCAAAAATGTCGCAACATTTATGGATGTATGAAGGAATTACTGAATACTTTGCTAACTTATTCCAAGTGAATCAAGGATTGATTAGTGAGCAAGAGTTTATAACTGAAATGAAGAATAAAATCAATTCTTCTTTGCGTTATGACGATGCGATGTCTTTTACTGAAATGAGTAAAAACATCTTAGAAGAAAAATACGAAAGAAACTATGGTAATGTATACCAAAAAGGAGCTTTGATTGGAATGTGTTTAGATATTATTCTTAGAGAAGAAAGCAAAGGGGCCTATGGTATTCTTAATTTAATGAAAGATCTTTCTGAAAGATATGGTTCTAAAAAACCTTTTAAAGATGATGAGATTATTGATGTAATCACAAAAATGACGTATCCATCAGTTGGTGAATTTTTCAACAAGCACGTTGTTGGAAGTACACCTATTGATTACAATGTGTTTTTTAACAAAGCTGGAATTGTAAATGAAGTTAAAACAGTGGATGTTCGTTATTTTATTGACAGTAAAAATCAGCCTTTCATTTCTGTAAATGATAAGCAAGAAATATATTTCACAAAGAAAACAAATACAGGTTTAGTTGCCTTAGGAGTAAAAGCCAACGATGTATTAAAATCAGTGAATGGAGAAGCTGTTACATTACAAAATGCTAGACAAGTTATCGGAAAATCTTTCCAATGGAAAGAAGGTGATGCTATTACTTTTGAAGTAATCAGAGATGGCGCAACAGTAAAACTTACTGGAAAAGCGATCACTCCAAAATCTGAAGAAAAAACATTGACCATTGAAAATCTTCCAGCAGACAACTCAAAAACAAAATTGAGAACTGCCTGGTTAAAAGGATAATCAATTTGTTTCTCAAACATAAAAAAAGCGGATTCAAATGAATCCGCTTTTTTTATGTTTCTATTTTAACTTCTTTATATACTCTTCAAGAATCTTCCCCTCTTTCCAATCTTGTGATTTTAATAATATTTCAACAATTGAAAAATGATCTCCACCATAAAACGTATAAAACTCTCCATTTGGTTTTATAACTAAAAAAGCATTACATATTTTACTCTCAGTAAATATGTTTTTTTTAAACATTCAATTATCTAATTTCCATTTATTTCTTTTCTTCAATATTTTAAAGAAAAATGAATTCTTGGTATAAATCAATAGTCTTTGCGTATTGTACCTTTTCGTAACCCTTTTAGAAATACTTTGAATTTTAGAAAACACATATTTTATAGACTTTTTATCAGCTCCGTAAAGGATACAATGTTCTCCTTCCTGTTGAAAATTGATATATAGTTTTTTATTGAACTTTAGTTCAACTCCGGTATGTTTTGAAATACTATTCATGACACTTTTATAGTCATCAATACTTAACTTCCCGTAAATGCCTTTTAAATGACTTCTATATTCTTTATTGAGTTTATTGTTTACTTTATTGTCTTGAGAAGAAGAAAGTATTGGGGTCAAAATTAGTAAGCATATAATAATTTTCTTCATCTAATCATTTAAAATTATAGTAGGCACATTTTCCAAATTCCAATCAATCACCAAACCACCTGCTAAACTTCTAGCTATTTCTGGCCCATATAGGTATTCGCATAAATACAATGCTGCCTCAAAGGATTTAGCGCCTCCAGCAGATGTAATATATTTTCCATCATGTACAACTAACACATCTTTTCTGATGTCTAAATTTGGAAACATAGTTCTCATTTTATCAATATCACTCGGAAATGTTGTTGAGACTTTCCCATCTAACACCCCTGCTTTCGCCAATACAAAAGCGCCATCACAATGCGACGTAATGTATTGAGCATCTTTATCAACTCTCTTTACAAAATCAATCAGAGCTTCATCTTCTAAATCAGAATCCAAATGATGTTCGGCACTAGGAACGACCAAAATATCAATCTTTGGCAAAGAGTCTTTTAAATAATTAAAATCAGGCAGGATTCGCATTCCTTCAAATGTGGTAATTG
>JAESUF010000399.1 GCA_016763215.1 Flavobacteriaceae bacterium | reverse complement strand
CTTTATGACGAAACATCAAGTTCTCTTTCACAGGGTTTCTACGAATATCTAGGTATCGATATTTCATTCGAATATCTTCTCCCCCATCCGTTTCATCTTCAATGGTAAATGGAGGCAACACAGCTTCATTCAAAATTGTTAGTTCAGAAACCAACACTTCAACATCACCGGTTTTCATCTTTGAATTCTTAGACTGACGTTCAATCACATTTCCTTTCACTTGAATCACAAATTCTCGTCCAAGGCTTTTTGCTTTTTCAATAAGAGTAGCCGAAGTTCTATCTTCATCAAAGATTAATTGTGTGATTCCGTATCTGTCACGTAAATCGACCCAAATCATAAATCCTTTGTCTCTAGATTTCTGTACCCAACCCGCTAAGGTTACTTCTGTATCAATGTGTGAAGCTCTTAATTCTCCACAGGAATGCGTTCTATACATTATTTCTTTTCAATTTATATTGTCATTCCCATGACTTGTGCTGAACTTGATTCAGTAAAATGGGAATCCACTCAAATAAAAATTCCAGCTTTCGCAGGAACGACAAATCATTTGTCGGCTGCAAATTTAATCAAATCCTAACAATATTAGCCATTAGCTATTCATTTATCAGATATGATTTTGTCTTCATTTTGTCATCAAAAGAAAAAAATCAATAAATTGTTTTTTTAATTAGGACTCCTTACTATATTTGCAACGTAATTAGTAATCATAAAAATAGAAACAAATGAAAAAATCAATTTTTTATCACGCTGGATGTCCAGTTTGTATCAGTGCAGAACATGACATTATCAACCTTGTTGGAGCTTCTAATATAGAAATTGTTCATCTTGGTGAAGACAAGAATCAATTAGACACAGCAGAAAACGCAGGAGTACAATCAGTTCCTGCACTGGTAACTCCATCTGGAAATGTTTTGCACATCAACTTTGGGGCTTCAATAGCTGACGTTCGAGGCTAATTTTTTTAATCTAAATAATTAGGATTCCTAATTATAAAAAATAATTAAAAATGAAATCAATATTAGTATTCACAGGAATTCTTTTCGTCTCATTAAATATGAGCGCACAAAAGAACAATTACAAAAATGACGACTTCTCTATTAAAGAAGTAAAAGTGACACATAAAACAGACTTAGGTATTACTGTTTGGGAAATCAAAGTAAAAGGAAGAGCGGGAAAAACAACACCGCTAAAAGTAGGGAAACTTGACGGAGCTCATGTCTTGGCATATGTATTTCCTACAAATTTAAAACCTACTGATGTCGGATTTAACCAAACTAACGGAATCGTAGCCTTAGCTTTAACATCACATCCTGATTTTGACGATACTCCTTTATGGGATGAAAACAATGATCAGAATTTTGCAAACGACGGAATTGTTTGGCATCCACACTGGGTAATTCTTCATGAAGACAAAAGGGTTCCAGGAGGGTTGGCTGTAAAACAATTTAAGAAAGCGGATAAAACCGTTGTTTTACCTCCAACAAATCCAGGAATGCCAATGTATATGGATTCTCCTGGTTATGCTGTAACAACAAAGGGTAGAACAATTAAAGTAATTGTGCCTAATTATCGAATTAACAATCAAACAGACTTTAACTATGATGGTGTAACTGCATTTATGAAAGTAAATACAAGTAATAAAAGCTTGCCTATGTTAGGTGTTTATGCTGTATTTTCAATTTCAAGCGGGAATCTAAGTTTACCTTATAAAGTAAAAAAATAATGGAAGTCTCAGTCTACGATACCTTTGTTCTAAAAGAGAATGGCAAAACCATGCATTTTGATATATTAGTCGGAAAAACCGTTTCTGTTGAAGATGTTTACAAATACGGGAAAGAGTATTTAACTCATAAAAATATTCCTAATTATGAACTTACAACAAACGAATGTCAATTTTGTCATATTGAAACAGCTCCATTTGAAATGGAAAAAGCGATTAAATTAAAAGGATATTATATCATTGAAATGGAAAACTGCAATTAATTTAATTAGGATTACTAACTTTGCCTGTCAACAATCAAGTTGACAGGTATTTTTATATGGGTGAACACGTTTTTAAACAAGAGGATCAAGAAGATAGTCTATCCAATAAAATAGTGATTGGGTTGCAGCGTATTTCAGAAGCTTTTAAAGCATTACTTTGGGATAAAGCAAAAGAATTTGGGTTGAGTCCAATTCAAATTCAAATCTTGATTTTTATTAGATATCACAAAGAAGAATCTTGCAATGTAAGTTATCTATCTAAAGAATTTAATGTTACAAAACCTACTATTAGTGATGCCGTAAAGGTTCTAGAAAAAAAGGGAATGATTGTAAAAGACCATTCTTCTTCTGACAACCGTAGTTACACTATTTTTTTATCCGATACAGGGAAAGAAGCCGTTTCTAAAACAGAAACTTTTGTAAATCCGATCAAAAAAGAATTGGATAGCACTTCAATTCAAGAGCAAGAAAATTTATTTTCCGTAGTAAGTTCTTTGATTTATCAATTGAATCAAAAAGGGATTCTAACCGTTCAGCGTACTTGCTATGCTTGTAAGTTTCACACGAAACATGGAAAGAATGATTATTGTAACTTACTTCAAAAAGATTTGTTAAATCATCAGATACGATTGGACTGTGCTGAATTTGAAAGTGCATCTTAAAGCTTTCTTTTGTAGATTTGCCTTATGAGCGACGTAATAAACATTCAAGAAAAATTCAATCTCTTTTCAGACCAATGGTCTCCTAAAAAAGTAGGTGAATTAAACGGGCAACAAATTTTATTAGCAAAAATTCAAGGTGAATTCGTTTTTCACAAACACGACGATGAGGATGAAATGTTTTTGGTTATGAAAGGCCAGTTAGTTTTAGAATTAAGAGAGCGTACAGTGACATTAAACGAAGGTGAATTTTTCATTGTTCCTAAAGGAGTAGAGCACAAACCGATTGCTAAAGAGGAAACACATTTATTGTTGTTTGAGCCTTTAAGCACAAAGCATACAGGTGATGTAATGGCCGATATTACGGTAGAAACCTATGAATCAATTTGACAATTATCAGTGAACAATTGACAATTATCAGTGAACAATTAACAATAAACAGTGATCTATTGGTCATTGATAAATGACAACTGAACAATGAAATTATACTTAGTTCCCACTCCCATTGGAAATTTAGAAGACATGACCTTTAGAGCAATTACTGTTTTAAAGGAAGTCGACTTTATTTTGGCTGAAGACACTCGAACAAGTGGGAAATTGTTGAAGCATTTTGAAGTTTCTACGCAAATGCACAGTCATCATATGCACAATGAGCACAAATCTGTGGAAGGCGTTGTACAACGGATTAAAAGTGGTGAAACGTGCGCATTGATTTCAGACGCTGGGACTCCCGCAATTTCAGACCCAGGTTTTTTATTGACCCGTGCTTGTATTAAAAACGATATCGATGTGGAATGTTTGCCAGGCGCTACAGCATTTGTTCCTGCCTTGGTAAATTCTGGATTCCCAAATGACAAGTTTATCTTTGAAGGGTTTTTACCTGTGAAAAAAGGACGACAAACACGTTTAATATTGCTAGCTGAAGAAACACGTACAATGATTTTTTATGAATCTCCTCATAAGTTACTCAAAACTTT
>JAESUF010000398.1 GCA_016763215.1 Flavobacteriaceae bacterium | reverse complement strand
TTCTGCTACCCAGGCTGCAAATGACCCATTAATAGCAAAAACAATAAAAATTAAAATAATCTGAATATTAGAAGATATTCCCCAGCGTTCTTTAAGTTTTTCCATCTGAATAAAGTTAGGGCAAAATTACAATATGATTTGCTCTCTAAAAAATTACTTTATGACTATTTTCTTTGTAAGTATTCCTTTTTCTGATTTTACTTTTACGATATATATAGCACTCGATAGAAAGCTTGTTTGTAAGCGTATTTCAAGATCATTTGTGTTATTCTGATAATTCATCACTTTTTGTCCTAAAAGAGTATAAACTTCTACAGATAAGATTTTTGTTTGTGGACTGTTGATTACAATTTCCTTAAAGTTTGCATTGTGATACACTTTAATTAAATTCTTTAACTCTAAATCATCATTATGAAGAGTTTCTGGAAGTTTAAAGACAATAGAAAACCGATTTAAGTAATTTCCAGACGATAGGGTTACTTGTTTTGGTGAATCTTGAATTTCAAAATAATCATCAGTAACAGCATCTTTTAAATAGACTTTTTGAGAACCTAAACCATCTAGTAAATCAACAGAAAAAGTAACTGTCCTATCAACATCGAGATATACTTCTATAGGGATTTCTAAATCATTAGAAAATTGTTCAATACCTGTGATCACAAAAGGGTGCGTTCTGTTTTGAACTTTCAATGCCATATCACTCGGTTGTCTGTCAAACATACGTGAGTCAAATCCGTTTTCAAAACCATTTGTAAGCCCTACAAAACCCACAGCTAGTTGTCGATGAAATGTTCTAGTTCCATCTACATTAAACTCAAGGCCTATTTTTAGGATCGATTTTTCAGTTGCACTTGGTTCTTGAGAATTTCTGCTAAAGAACACCGAAGTTGCTCCCTCTACGACAAAAGCTCTTTGTGTATTTGAAAAAGTAATTTCTGCACTTGAACCAATAGTTCCGGTTCCTCCAGCATTTGTGACGTCTCTAAAGACGAAAAAACCTTGACCAATGGGAATATATCTTCCTGGGGTATTTCCAGCTCCAAAAGGCACACCAGTAACACCGTTATAAGTTGCATAACCTCCATTGTAACTTGATACTACATGATCAGTTTCAGTTCCGGATTCATAGAAATACAATGTCCCTTCAATTGCGGCTGTATTGTCAGTAATAAATTGATCTGCATCTAGTGCAGAAGGGTAGGGGTTTCCAAGAATGCTTAATCGTAAATCTCCTATTGTAGATGTATACTCCCCACTATTAGGCGATCCTACAAATGAGAAATTTTGTGTAGAACTGCCATCAATTCCGCCAGTAGATTTCATACTATACCCTTCTCCAGGGTTAAAGAGTTCGGTTGTTGAGCTAATAGGAACGGTAAAGTTTGTGTCATTAATAAATTTAGCAAGCCATCTACCACTTACGGTAATAGGAGAGGTTGTACCATCTCCATCTAGAATAGAAGAACTCGTAAACGTAATGTCTTGTGGAGTAGCCGTAGTACCATCTTTCATTACTCCGTGTATGTTATAAGTACTTCCATTTGTTGTAACTGGTGATGCCCAATAACCCGTTTGATAAATGCTTGTTAACGCTCCAGTTTGATCGACTGTTAAGTTACCCGATCCCGATATATTTTTCACACCTGAATGTGTTTGTAATAATTGCGCATCACCTTCTAAACGAATGTCTCCATTAATTTGCAGCAGGTTGGTCACTTCTAATTTAATTCCATCAGCGACCGTTAAGGTTTGCCCGCTATCAATGAGTAAACAGTTACAGTTAACATCTGCTGTAATGGTTATATCTTCTCGGACATTAATTCCTTTCGCTAAATCTATAGTACTATCATCAGGAATTCCAGAATTATTTCCACCTGTCCATGAGCCAGATTCGAAAACGATATCGCTTTGGCAATCGATAAAATCAATGCCAATAGAACTGTTATAAGAAACTGCATTCGTAATACTAGCGGCAGTTAGTGATGTAAAAGCGGAATCATCAAAATCAAAGGTAATATTCGAAATATCATCGGTATCTAAGTGACTGTCTGCATTTCCTGTTAGGGTTACGATTATTGAAGTATCATCATTATACAATGTCATTACAGCCGTCAATCCCGAAGGAATATTTCCAATGGTAACTTCAGACCCAACATCCAAAATATCATCAGCATCACTATCTTGAAAGGTATCTCCTTGCAATAAAATATGAATGGTATATGTATTGTCAATAGAACCATTATTTAAAACGGGTTCTTCTAAGTATTCTCCTTCAGCAATATCGTACTCATTAATATCGTCACCTTGATTTCCAGCAATGTATAATTTAGTACCAGAGGTATTAAAGAAAATTCCTCTAGGAGAATTATCTTCTGTTGCTAAGGAGAAATTTTCAACAAAAACTCCAGTTGAAACATCAAAAGCAATCGATAATGCATATACATTGATGTCATTTCCTTGATCACCAACTAAATACATTCTCGTGCCAATTTTATTAAAGGCTAAACCTTGTGGACTTGTATCTTGTGCACTTACAGAGAACGTATCGGTAAAGCTTGCAGAAGAAATACTGAAGGCTGTTGATAAGCTATATTCAGTGATGTCATTTACTGCATTTCCAACAATGTACATTTTGGTGCCATCTAAATTAAAAACAAGATCTTCTGCATTTGTTTCCTCAGCAAGGATAGAAAACTGAGTAGTTAAAGAACTTGTAGAAATATCAAAAGCAGTAGATAATTCATATTCATAGACATTATCATTGCCTCTTCCTACGACAAACATTTTTGTTCCGTACGTATTGAAAGCAACCCCAGTTGGATTATTATCAATACCACTTAATGATACCGTAGTACTTAGAGAAGCGGTTGAGATATCAAAATTTGTAGAAAGATCATACTCATTCACATTATCGCTTGAAGTTCCAACAACATACATTTTGCTTCCATCAGTATTAAAAGAGATTCCTTGTGGTGTAATTTCATCTGAAGAAACATCAAAACTTTGGTTAAAAACAGCAGAAACTACATTGTAGGAGTTCGGGTTGGTATAGATTAATTCCTGAATATTATCTTGAAATACAATTCCAACATTGCTACTATAAGAGGTTGAATTACTGATATTTGAGGCAGCTAGTGTTGAAAAAGCGGTATCGTTAAAGGTAAATGTAAGGTCAGAAATATTGTCTGTCGATTCATTATTTGTTGCATTTCCTGTAAAAGTTAATGTTACAACGGTATCTCCTTCAGATAAGGTCATAACAGCAGTAAGACCGGTCGGAACATTGCCAATAGTTACTTCAGATCCAACATCTAAAATATTATCAGTGTCACTATCTTGAAACGTATCACCAGTCAGTCTAATCACCAAAGGGCTTGAATTTTCAATTGCCCCATTATTGGTCATTAAGTCTTCAAAATAATCTCCAGTGTCTATCGAGTATTCATATACATTATCATTGTCATCACCCACAACAAAAACTTTCGTTCCATCATTGTTAAAAACTAATGAGTGAGGAGAGCCATCTTGTGGTGTTACAAAAAAGTTTCTAAAATAGGTCGCTGTTGAGATATCAAATGCAGAGGATAGACTATATTCTAAAATATCATTTCCACTAGTTCCAATAATAAACATGCTGCTACCATCAGCGTTAAAATCGATACCTCTTGGGTTGCCTTCTTGTGATGCTACTGAAAATAGTTGATTAAATGTAGCTGTAGAAATATCAAAAGCAATTGAAAGATCATATTCATTAATATCATTACCAGAGTTTCCGACCATGTACATTTTTGTACCGTCATTGTTAAAAGTCATTGATTGTGGTGCAGTATCTTCAGAGGCTACTGAAAAAGTATCGTTAAAACTTGCTGTAGAAACATCAAAAGCAACAGAAAGATCATATTCATTAATGTCATTTCCTTGATTTCCTACCACATACATTTTTGTTCCAAGATTGTTAAAAAGAACTTCCATTGGAGAGCTATCCTCTGAGTTTACCGAAAAACTCTGATTAAACGTTGCGGTTGAGATATCAAAATCAGTAGAGAGATCGTATTCATTTACAGTATCACTTCCACTACCAACAACATACATTTTGCTTCCATCATTATTAAACGCAATTCCTCTTGGTGTGGCTTCTTGTGAATTTACCGAAAAAGTATTCTCTAAATTAGCAATACTAATAGTATAGGAGCTAGGAGCAATATAATCTAGGCGTTGTACATTTTCTAAAAAGTCGACTCCAAC
>JAESUF010000397.1 GCA_016763215.1 Flavobacteriaceae bacterium | reverse complement strand
TCAAATTATTCAAATAAAAGCCACTTTCTTTATTTTTAGTCTTTCGAATTAAATCATCAACCATATAAGCTAAAGAAGACCCTTTTCGTTCTAAGTAATTGGGGAGTAATGCCAAAACAACATATTCTTCTATATCTCCATAAAAATGCTGAAACCCTTTCTGATAGCTTTTTTCATACAAGCCTATATCTGTTACCAAATGTTTGCTTGTAACACTACCAGTTGTTCCTGAGCTGGTAAAAGTTTCTAGAATTGGTTCTTTTGAAGAAAGAATCTGATGTGACTTAAAAAATTGAATTGGTAAAAAAGGAATTTCTTCAACTTTTTTTACATCCGAAGGGTGAATATACAGCAGATCACAGAACGATCTATATATAGAATTGTTTTTAAACTGATGCCTAAATACTTTTAGGGCAGCTTCTTTAAAATCATGAGCTGTTTGTATGTTAAAAACTGTATCCTGCATCTTACTGGCAAAAATAAGGTTATTTCACGCAACCTTTTTGTCATTTCTACATCTAGTAAGTATATAGATTTAAAATAAAATTATCTTATGAGAAAATTAAATACAATCAAGGTTCCTGCATTTTTCTTTTTACTTGTTACATTGCTTTCGTGCCAAACCAATGAAGAAATAGAAATCAATCCAACGAATTTATTGATTGGTTATTGGGGAAATGCGATCTATGAGAATGAAACCACTACTTTTCAAAGAATTAATTCTTTACCAGACGAGGGTTATGGAGTTGCCTTTAAGGAAAATGATGTGTTCATAGAAAGAACTTCAGGTTGGTGTGGCACGCCTCCTTTATCCTTTTTTAATATAGAAGGGACTTGGCAAAAAGAAGAAGCATTAATTATGATTTCATCAAACGGTTATCTTGGTAATTATACTTGGAGAATTATTTCTCTTGATGAAACTCAATTAGTCATCAAACGCGAACTATCAGAACAGGAGCTTGATCATCGAGCATTAATGGCACTGGCGGATGAATTCTATGCGGTGTTAGGAAATAACTCTTGTGACAATTCTAATGATTGGAACTTTACAGCATATGGAGCAAAAGCATGTGGAGGCCCTCAAGGGTACATTGCTTATCCAAATCAAATAGATACAGTTGCTTTTTTACAAAAGGTAGCAGAATACACAGAAGCAGAGAATCAATACAACATAAAATGGGGAATCGTCTCTACTTGTGATATTACTCCTACTCCTATTGGTGTAGAATGTATTAATGGGCTCCCAGTTTTAAAATATTAGTTATTTTTAGATTCACTTTTTGAAGTATTAGGCGTATTAACTTAAAGGAACTCATACAACAGTGCTGTAAGCAAGACCTTTCAGCTCAATCGCAGGTTTATCAATTATTTTCTGATAAACTGTTTGGAGCATGCCTTAAATATTCTCATAATTATCAAGATGCTGAGGATATTTTACAAGATAGTTTTTTAATCATTTTTGATAAAATCGAGCAATACAAAAGTTCGGGGTCATTTGAAGGCTGGATGAAGCGAATAACAATTAATACCGCCTTACAGAACTATAGAAACTCTTCTACATTACAAGTTGTTTCGGAACATACATTAACTGAAGAAGACAATCATCTTGATTTTGAGGATGACCAACTAGAGCTTAATTTTTTACTAAAATTAATTCAGCAACTTCCTCATAGGTACCGATTGGTTTTTAACTTATATGTACTCGATCATTTCTCACATAAAGAAATTGCGAACATGTTACAAATTTCAATAGGAACATCAAAATCAAACTTGTCAAGAGCAAGGGGGTTATTAAAAAATAAAATAGAAGTTCATTTGCAAAAAAATAAAGGGGCTTAAAATGAAAGAAAATAAAAACATCGATAGACTGTTTCAGGAAAAGATGAAAGGCTTAGAGGTAACTCCAGGCACACATGTTTGGGCTGCAATTGAGGGTAAACTAAAAAAGAAAAAAAGGAAAGTTTCACCTTTCTGGTGGTTTTCTGGCGGAATTGCGGCTCTTTTTGTTTTAGGGTTATTTTTGTTTCCCTTGTTAAACGATCATTCAAAATTCCAACAAAAAGAACAACTTATTATAACAGCTTCTCCAGAAGAAAAAAGCCCGATAAAAAAGGATTCAATCATTCAATTTTCAGAACCAATTCAAAAAGATAAAATTGTTTTAGCGACGAAAAAAATACTCAAATCTCCATCTAAAGAAGGTGAAAAAACCAGAGTTCTTCTAGAAAAAATTTCCAATTACTTGCAAAAAATAATCTGAAAAAAAAGGAAAGAACTATAAATAAAAAAAATCAAAAGCATCAACAAGAAAAGAAGAAAATTGCTCTTATAACTGAATCGACAAAAGATTCAATTCAAAAAAAGACGTCTGTGGCAAAGAAAAATTTTATAGCTGTTTTACAAACTGCAGATAGCTTGATTGTTGAGGATAGCACAAAGAAAAAATGGACTATTTCTTCTGTTTTTGCAATACTAAATTCAAATTCACTTACAAAATCATCTCCTATTACAAATGCTTTAAATGAAAATCCTATGCAAGGAAATTACACATTTTCATACGGTATTAAAATAGGGTATCAACTAAATTCTAAATGGTCTTTACAATCGGGAGTGCATTTGCAAAAAATGAGTTTTATAACTAAGAATGTTGCAGTTGTTTCTGGGGTTTCACAGAGCAATATTGAAACCATCAATTTTAATAACGCTGCGTCTTATTCCTTTTTAAATTCAAATTCGAGTTCAAATTTGGTTGATATTTCAGATTTTGGCTCTGATGCTGTTGCCGTTAGTAATAGTGCTCAATTAGAGCAGGTTTTTGGTTATATTGAAGTCCCTTTTGAAATAAAATATCATCTAACAAAAAACAAAAAATTAACAACAAGTCTTATTGCTGGCTTTAGTTCCCTTTTTCTTACTACAAATGAGATTGCAATAAAAAATACTGGCAGCTCTCCAATTTTCGGTCAAGTTAACAACTTAAATTCAGTCAATTTTAGTGGAAATTTCGGACTGGATATTGATTATAGAATAAACAATCAATGGATTCTTACTATAAATCCAATGGGCAAAGTTCAACTGAATACTTTTTCTAAGAATTCTAATAGATTTAAACCGTATTCAATTGGGTTTTACACAGGTGTAAAATATCAATTTTAGTTTTTTATGACACTATTTGGCTCAATATTTGATAGTACTTTTAAAAAAAATCACTTATGAAATTTAATCTTACAACGTATAATACGTTAATCGGGCAGAAGAACATTATCGAAATTCCACAGAAAAAATCCGCTCAATGGGTTGTTTTGGAAAATAACACCCCAAAATACTGGGTCGATTGCTTTGATTTATACACGGAGTCTAATGTGATTATGAACAGCTTAGTGATTGCTGCGAGACAACCGATTTCAGATGTTTTAAAAAAAATCGGAAAGAAAAATCAAGTAAAACTTTCAGTACAAAATACTCCTTTGCTGAGGTACAAGGTAAAGACTGAAGAGGTTGTTTTAGCTTTAGAGCACCTCCCAGAAAACTGGCTGAGTTATTCTTTGTAGGTTTTTTAATCTCTTTACAGCACTCCTCAAAAGCTTAATTTCTTT
>JAESUF010000396.1 GCA_016763215.1 Flavobacteriaceae bacterium | reverse complement strand
GCACTAGAAGGAGCTTTAAAACTAAAAGAAATTTCATATATACATGCAGAAGGGTACCCAGCTGCGGAAATGAAACACGGGCCAATTGCTTTAATAGATGAGAATATGCCAATATTTGTAATTGCAACAAATAAAGGGCACTATGAAAAAGTAGTAAGTAATATTCAAGAAATTAAATCAAGGGCAGGTAAGATTATAGCAATTGTTACCGAAGGTGATGAGACGGTTAAAGAAATTGCAGATCATGTAATTGAAATACCAGATACAGAGGAAGCGTTAACACCTTTGTTAACTACAATTCCACTACAACTTTTATCATACCATATTGCGGTAATGCTTGATAGGAATGTTGATCAGCCAAGAAATTTAGCAAAATCGGTCACAGTAGAATAAATAAAAAAAACCAGCTTTTAAGCTGGTTTTTTTTATTTAGATTTTATCGTGAATTTTTGTGTGGTTCCCGTCATTCCAAAGTGTAAGAATATCAGTAGCAACACTAGCGCCACTTCCAGATGCAATAGCAAATTGACTTCGCCAGCCTGCAAGCGTTCCACAAACGTATAACCCTTTTTTAATCAAATGATCCTGATTCTTAAGTTGAACCCGATCCTTTAAGGGGTTTGCTCTTTGGTGAGGCATAATATAAGGTTCAAGACCTTCAATTGAAAAAGGTTTTGCATAGTTTAAAGCTAAGACAGCAATTCTTACCGTGTATTTATTTTTATTTGTGAAAACATCATAGAACCCTTCTTGTTCAATTATAGAAATGACTTTTTCATTTTCAATTTGATGAACATCAGGATAGTTTTCAGTCAGTTGATTTTTACCGCTTTCTAAAAGGTCACTTCCTTTGGTGCCTTTTTCTATACCAAGAACATTATTAAACAAAGCATTTTGTAAATGTGAATTTCTTTGATGTAAAATAATGCCTACTTTTTTTCCTTGCGCATACGGTTTGCTTAATCCAGACCCAAGAATAAGAGCACATTGCATTCCAGAGACTCCGCCACCGATGATTAATGTGTCGAAAATCATTTAAAACAACGCTTTTATATTCGTTGCAAATAATTTAATAGCGATAGCTAACAAAATGACTCCAAAGATTTTACGAATAATTTTAATCCCATTAGGACCAATAATCCGCTCAATTTTAGATGAAGTTTTTAAAACAACATATATTAATAAAACATTGAGAAGTACGGCAATAATAATATTTTGGATTTCAAATTCAGCTCTTAAAGACAGTAATGTTGTTAAACTTCCTGGTCCAGCAATTAGTGGAAATGCTAAAGGAAACACGGTAGCTGTAATAGCACCCCCATCATCTTTATAAAGAGTTATTCCTAAAATCATCTCTAATGCAATAAAGAAAAGGATAAAAGCACCGGCAACTGCAAAAGAATTTACGTCAATACCGATGAGTGATAATAAGCTCTGTCCAAGAAACAAAAAAACAATCATAATTGCACCAGCAATAATAGAGGCTTTCTCAGATTGTATATGTCCAACTTTTTTCCGTAAATCGATGATTATAGGAATGTTTCCAATAATATCAATAACAGCAAAAAGAATCATAAAGGCGGTGAAAATTTCTTTAAAGCTAAGTCTCATAATAGATTAATTTATAATAGCAAAATTAATCAACTAAGCTGATGAAAAAGTAAATTAAAAGAAAAAAATAAATGTAATTTTACAGGATGTTTCAAGTAGGTAAAACAATTGTATCGGAAGATATCATAGAGAAGGATTTTGTGTGTAATCTCTCTAAGTGTAAAGGAGAATGCTGTGTGTCAGGAGAAGCGGGAGCCCCTTTAAATAAAGAAGAAGCTTCTATTCTTAAAGAAATTTACCCGAAAGTAAAACCCTTTTTAAGAGAGGAAGGAATTGAAGCAATTGAGGCTCAAGGAACTTCTATTATAAGTGATTTTAAAGAGCTAGAAACCCCTTTGGTAAACGATTCTGAGTGTGCTTATTTAATTTTTAATGAAAATAAAACAGCACTTTGCGGAATAGAAGAAGCGTATAATAAGGGAGTTGTCGATTGGAAAAAACCCCTTTCATGTCATTTATATCCAGTAAGGGTAAAAGAATACAGTGAGTTTGCTGCAGTAAATTATCACACATGGGATATTTGTGATGATGCTTGTTCTCTTGGGAAAGAACTACAGGTGCCTGTTTATAAGTTTGTAAAAGAGGCGCTAGTTCGGAAATTTGGAAAGAAATGGTATGGTGAACTAGAAAAAGTAGCTCAAGATTACAAGCCTTAAACCTACTCTAGCCTAACCTTAAAAATTGTATCTTTGGGTATAAAACAATATAAAAAATGAAAAAAGTTTTTACCCTATTATTTGCAATAGCTTTATTATCTTCTTGTGAAGACAACCTTGAGCCTATTGAAGTTACCGCAAGTATATCGATCACGGAATCGGTCGCGGTTAATATACCTCAGACAACAGGGACTCCTGTCTCTTATGATGAAACTGCAACACAAGATTTAAATCAATTAATTTCTAACTTAAATAGCGTTACAGCGATTAACATCAATGCGTTAAGCTATACGTATACAAACGTAACAGGAAATACAAATGCTGTAATTCAATCTGCCAGTGTTGTAATTAACGGTTTTACTGTTGCTTCTATTTCTAATGTTAATATTGGACAAGAAGCAAATACTGCGATAGCAATTACAGATACCGCTGTTTTAGATCAAATAGAAGCTTTATTATTAAACGACCCTACTGTTATAATACAGTTTGTCGGAACGGCACTTTCTGATGACGGATCTATAGACTTTGATGTAGAGTTTAGTGTAAGCTTAACAATAACGCTTCAATAATTCGAGAAAACTATCAATAAGTAACGTATAACAAAAAACCCAGTGATTAAAAAATCACTGGGTTTTTGTAAAAAAGTATTGTTAATTATTAGATAACTCTAACGCTTACTGCGTTTAAACCTTTTCTACCTTCTTTTAGTTCAAATTCTACTGCATCACCTTCTCTAACCTCGTCAATTAATCCTGAGACGTGTAAGAAATACTCTTCTTTTGTACCATCTTCAATAACAAATCCAAATCCTTTAGACTCGTTGAAGAACTTTACTGTTCCGTTTTTCACTTTGTAATAAATAATAAATTAATAAGTTACAAAGATACTCCTTATTCATTTTAAATCCTTCTTTTTCAATGTTATTT
>JAESUF010000395.1 GCA_016763215.1 Flavobacteriaceae bacterium | reverse complement strand
GGATAAAAAGACTCGTTTCTCTTTCCCTTTTATTCTTTGTTCTTTTTGGATTTTCTTCTACGAAAGCTCAAAGAATCAATCAGTTTGATAAAAATAAAAAAAGAACTGGTGTTTGGAAAAAATACCATTCTAATAAACGTGTACGTTATGTTGGGAAGTTTAACAATGGAAAAGAAGTAGGAACATTTAGATATTATGACATCACAACGTCTAAGTTTCCAACAATTATTAAAGAGTTTTCAGCTACTTCAGATTCAGCTTTTGTACGTTATTTCACTTTAAATGGAAAGCTTCGCACAAAGGGAACTATGGTTGGAAAGAAAAGAGTTGGTAAATGGATTTATTATTTCCCTAAAGGGAAACTTTTTCCAGAAGAGTTTTATGTAGATGGAAAGTTAGAAGGTGAACTTAAAAACTATTATGAGAATGGCAAAACACTTGAGATTACACAATATAGTAATGGAATGAAGAATGGTTTCTCTAAAAAACATTCTGATAAAGGAGTTTTGATTGAAGAGGTACATTATAAAAATGATGTTTTAGATGGTGAAGGGAAATATTATGAGTTAAATGGCGATTTGAAGGAAGAAGGAATTTATAGAAATGGAAAACGCTATGGGAAATGGCAGTTTTACATTGAAGGAAAAAAGGCAACTCAAAAACAGAAAAGACAAGAGAACAAGATTAAAAAAAGCGAGATGAAAAAGAAGGATGAAGATAATTAACAACTTTCAGCGAATACTTCATAAGAAATAAAAGACCATCCACCTTCTTTTTTAAGTATCAATTTTTACAATAAAAACATCAATTCTTTCGATACAAAAATCAGAAGCATTTTCGTAAATTTGCACCGTTAAACTTAAGTAATGGCAAGAGTAATTGTAGGACTTTCTGGAGGTGTAGATAGCAGTGTTACAGCATATCTGTTAAAAGAGCAAGGACATGAGGTAATTGGCTTGTTTATGAAAAACTGGCATGATGATTCAGTGACCATATCCAATGAATGCCCATGGTTGGAAGATAGCAACGATGCATTGATTGTTGCTGAGAAGTTAGGAATTCCTTTTCAAGTAGTCGATTTGAGTGAGCAATACAAAGAGCGTATTGTAGATTATATGTTTGATGAATACGAAAAAGGAAGAACCCCAAACCCAGATATACTTTGTAATAGAGAGATCAAATTTGATGTCTTTATGGACATTGCAATGAAGTTAGGAGCCGATTATGTTGCTACAGGTCATTATTGTAGAAAGGGAGAAGAAACGATTAACGGAGAATCTGTATATAAATTATTAGCTGGAAAGGATACAAATAAAGACCAATCTTATTTTTTATGTCAACTCTCGCAAGAACAATTGTCAAAAGCATTGTTTCCAATTGGCGAATTAATTAAGCCAGAAGTAAGAGAGATTGCCAAACAAGCAGGTTTAATTACTGCAGAGAAGAAAGATTCACAAGGTTTATGTTTTATAGGGAAAGTACGTCTCCCAGAATTTTTACAACAAAAACTAGAACCCAAAGAAGGAGTTATTGTTCAAGTTGCAAAAGATGCTAACGTATATAAAAGAACGGTTCCTGAGTTTACTAGTAAGGAAGAGGAACTCGACTTTTTTGCAACAAAATATGTATACGATCAAGAAGACGGAAAGGTGGTTGGAAAACATCAAGGAGCACATTTCTTCACAAAAGGTCAGCGCAAAGGATTAGCCGTTGGAGGAACCAAAGAACCATTGTTTGTCATTGAAACGGATGTAACTACAAACGTAATATATACTGGAGAAGGAAAGAGTCACAAGGGGTTGTACAGAAATGTCCTGTTTGTTACCAATGAAGAAGAACACTGGATTCGTGAAGACTTACAAATGAAGCCTCATGAAACAATGAAAGTAGAGGCAAGAATTCGTTACCGTCAAGCATTAGAAAAAGCAACACTTTACAAAGTAGAAAATGGATTGTTTGTTGAGTTTGAGAATCCACAGTCTGCGATACAAGAAGGGCAATTTGTTGCTTGGTATCAAGGAGAAGAATTACTCGGTTCGGGAGTAATTTCGTAGTTTCGTCGCATGACAAATAAAATCACTGAACTTTTTAATATTGAATATCCTATTGTTCAAGGAGGAATGATCTGGGTAAGTGGGTGGAAACTAGCGTCAGCTGTTTCCAATGCTGGCGGTTTAGGTTTAATTGGTTCTGGGTCTATGTACCCAGAAGTACTTAGAGAGCATATTCAAAAATGTAAAAAGGCAACGAACAAACCTTTTGGAGTAAACGTTCCTATGCTATATCCTCAGATTGAAGAAATTATGGAGATTATAGTGGATGAAGGAGTGAAAATTGTATTTACTTCTGCCGGTAACCCAAAGACATGGACAGCCTTTTTAAAGGAAAAAGGGATCACTGTTGTTCATGTGGTTAGCTCTGTCAAATTTGCTCTAAAAGCGGAAGCAGCAGGTGTAGATGCTGTTGTTTGTGAAGGTTTTGAAGCTGGAGGCCATAATGGAAGAGAAGAGAGTACCACCTTTACTTTAATTCCTATGGTAAAAGAGCAGGTGAAAATACCCGTTATTGCTGCTGGAGGAATTGGAAATGGAAGAGGAATGCTTGCAGCGACTGTTTTAGGTGCCGACGGAGTTCAGGTTGGAAGCCGATTTGCAGCGACTATAGAATCTTCTGCACATGATAATTTCAAGGAAACGATTGTAAATGTAAAAGATGGAGATACACAGTTGACATTGAAAGAATTGGCACCTGTTCGCTTGGTAAAAAATCATTTTTATCAACAAGTTCAAGAATTGTATCAGCAAAACCCAACAGTTGAGCAGATTAAAGAGTTGCTAGGAAGAGCAAGGGCTAAAAAAGGGATGTTTGAGGGAGATTTAGAAAATGGCGAATTAGAAATTGGTCAGGTCGCAGGAATTATTCATGAAATAAAACCAGCCAAGCAAGTACTAAACGAGATTGTAAAGGAATATGAAGAAGTAAAGAAGAATCTGTAATGAACGGAACAAATAGAAAAGATATTCAAATAGGTTGTGAAGTTGCTGTGGTTCAAAAACAGCATCAAAGAAGTGGTGAATTAACAAAAGGAACAGTTAAGAGAGTTTTAACCAATTCTTCGAATCACCCACATGGTATTAAAGTACAGTTAACTACAGGAATAGTTGGTAGAGTGAAGGAGGTTTTTAGGCTGTAAATAAAAGAATATCAATTATTTACCAAATGTTAAAATAATTAGTTGTAGTTTCGCCGCACAATAAAATAACTCGTCGTCTGTAATTAGGCGACACATTAAAACACTATTATGAGTAAAGGTACCGTAAAATTTTTCAACGAATCTAAAGGATTTGGATTTATCGTAGAAGAAGGAAACAACAGTGAACATTTTGTACATGTTTCAGGATTAATTGATGAAATCCGTGAAAATGACGAAGTTGAGTTCGAATTACAAGAAGGAAGAAAAGGATTAAACGCAGTAAAAGTAAGAGTAATCTAATATATACTACTAGTTAATTTTTAGAAGTAAAGGCTATCCATTGGATAGCCTTTCTTTTTTAATAAGTATTTTGAATGGCATATTTCCTATGCCTTTTTTTGCATTTGTAATCTACGCACACCAGCCACTACAATTAAGATTGCAAAAATCACTTTAAAAGCAATAAAACCATACTTGCTGGTTGTTGTAAGACTAAAAATAAGATAGTACAGTTCTGGGTCTTCAAAAAATCGTTGAAATGCATCTATCAACCAAAGAATAGCAACAACAAAGTAAATATAAGGTGGAAGTTTCTTTAAAATTTCCATTAGTTAATTGGGATTTGAATGTGGTATAATTTACGACTCTTATTGTTCAATTTATTCTGACGCAACCAAGGGTTGTACAATTTTAATTCTTTATAATTCATTCCAAATTTTTTCGCAAAAGAAGCAATGTTTGTAATTGCTGTATCTACTTTTATAATTCTAGTTTTAGGTAATGTATATAAATCTTCCTTCTCAAATTCGAAACCATACTCTTTTGGGTTTTTCATTACCTCCTTCAATGCTACAATACGAAATACATATCGAGAAGTTTCAGAATTCAGAAGCAAATCGTAATAATCATCTACTTGTTGTGTTTTTAAGCTTCTAGAAATTCGAGCATTTCCAGCATTGTATGCTGCAGCTGCTAAAGTCCAATTTCCAAAGCGTTTTTTTGATTTTTTTAAATATTCAGCGGCTACTTTGGTTGCCAATTCTAGGTTATAACGCTCATCTACATTTTTGTTTACTTCCAAGCCATATTCTTTAGCCGAAGAACGTAAAAAATGCCAAAATCCAGAAGCACCAGCAGGAGAAGAGTTGTTCTGTAATCCGCTCTCAGCAACAGCAAGGTATTTAAAATCGTCTGGAATTCCATATT
>JAESUF010000394.1 GCA_016763215.1 Flavobacteriaceae bacterium | reverse complement strand
GGCTAATTTTGCAGTAATCTCTGTAATTTCTTCTCCTGTTTGTGTGTTTTTCATCCCTTTTGGAAGTTTCTTCCGTAGGTTCTTAAGGTCTGACAGTGTATTCACATTGTTTTTCTTGAGTTCACCTGTAACCCATTCTTCAAAATCATTTCCAGGATTTAAGCCCAATTTTTTTGTAAGAATCCTATAAATTCGTCGCCCATTCCATATCAAGGTCCAAATTAATCCTTTTTCTTTTTTAATAGCTTTATTGATAATTCCGCGAACTGAAGGGTGACCGTCTACAAAATCAAAAAGATCCTTTTTACTAAGAATGTCTAATATTTTTTCTGATTTTGGTTCTTTAATTTCACCTAAACCAGCCATCATTATGGTATTAATAGCTCCTGCAGATGTTCCTGCCAAACTAAAAAAACGGATGCCTGCTTTTTCTAACACATAGGTGTAACCTACAAGAGCGATCCCAAGGGTTCCACCACCTTCTTGAACTAAATCTACATACTGATTACCATCTTCATCTTCTACATCCGAATATCGTTTTCCAGAAGGGATGTTATTTATAATCTCTAAAATGGTTGGGTTGTTAGTGAATTTAGAGCTCATAACAGAAAGAGGTTAAAGTTTATAGTTAAAACCAACAGCATATACTTCATCACTGATCGCATCAAAAGGTAACTTCCCTTTTGCATAGCTTATATATAATCCAGTGGTAGATTGTAAAGCCATTACAAAATAAAAGTGTTCTGCTAATTTTGCGTTTTTAATAACTTGACTAGCATTTAGCTCTTTGTAGTAACGAATATTTGCACTAAAAAAAATATTTTCTTTTTGAACCCTAGAGACAAAAGTTCGAAAACTAGATTCAATCTTAACCCTTCCAAATGGGTCTAAGTTTCCAACGATAGTTCGGCGCTCTATATCATTTTGAGGATTTACATTGTCTAAACCAATTAAAACAGTTGGAATGGTAGAGCCATAAGGTTCAAACTTTGAATCTGTACCTGTAATCCATCTTATAAGAGCAAATGGGTAATCTAAAATATTTAATTTAGCTAGTGTGCTGTTATTATCCCATGCTTTGGCTCCTAATTCTAGACCTGCTCCATAGACATATTGTTTTTTAATAAAACGTTGGTCAGCCTCTAAACTAAATTTCCCGCTAAACGCTAAATAATATTGATTAGAGAATTTCACATACTTAGCTCTTTCTTTATATAAGTCTTGCGAGTATCTACTTTTGTCATCATTTTTTATAGCTATTTTCTGATTTATTGCCATGAGTTTCTTGGCATCTTCTATACTGTTTTTCTTAGTTACACCGCCTGTAAACCTAGAGAAGCTATAGTTTATTGATGTGTCTAAAAAATCATTTGGGTTCACATTTCCATTGAATGCCACATTTCCACTCATTTTAAAGCTAAAAGTATTTGATGTCCGCGCCTTTTCTTTTTTTATGAAATTTGAGTAATTAAAATTGAAATTATATGTGAATCCTAATGCGGAAGATGGGGTATTTACAGATTGAAAAGTTTTAAACTTTAAATTTAAATCATTTAAAAAACTCCAAGAACTGTCCTGTTTAACAGCGTAATCTATAAACTGTTTCCATACATTGTTGTATAACTCAGGATTCTTAATAACTCCGTTTAAGGTTTCTTTTAGTGTTTCTTTAGTTATTTCTCCTGCTTTAAATTTTTCAAGTAAAGGCTTAATCGCTTCATCTAAAAATTTCCCACTTTGTGTCTGTGAGAATGCATTTATTGAAACGATACATAGGAGTGTAATAATAATTTTTTTCATGATAAAGGTATTTTAAGTGTAGTAAGGATCTTTTTTACTCTGTAAGAAATTTATAGAACTGATCACAAGTATCAGCAAAATCACTCACTAACTTATCTGGATTAGATAAAGTAGCTATCATACCATTAACAGCAGAAGATGCATTTATTCCGCTTTCATACTCACATCGGTAGTTGTCTAAAAGTATGTTGTCTATCTGTACTGCAAGCATTTTTGCAGCAATAGGCCTTTCGGCATTACTAGAAAGGTTATTGTAAAAAGTCAAATCAGACATTTTTAAATTCCCACTTTCACCATAATTAGTTTTCAACTGTTTAAGATCTTTCAGTGTAATCCAAATAGTTACATTAATTGCGTCTGTAGTATTCCAATTAGCCATATTGTTTTTATTTTTTATTAATTTAGTATATAAACATACAATAAGATAGGTATTTATATATGCGTATAAATGCGTGTTTTCTGTAATTTTCCGCATTCAAGAATGTGTTTTTTCACAAAAGAGCATAAAAAAACGCTGCGAATGCAGCGTTTTTAAATTTTTAAAAGGAAAATTATTTAGATAATAAAGGTAAGACCAATGACAATATTTCTCCCTTGATTTAGAATAGCATTTGCTTTCAAACGAGACAAATGGTTGGTATATTTAGTATCAAACAAATTGTTGATGCTTACACTGGTGTTAAATTTCAATGATGCTATTTGAATAGCACCTCCTAATCCAACATTGAAAAGATGATATCCATCAGTCGGAGTTTCAAAATTAGTCACCCGATTTTGCTGAAAAAACGATTGTAAGCTAACAGAAGTATATCCTTGAGTTAACCAAGAACCATTGTCTAACTCCACTCTAAAAGTATTTTTCCAGACATTTGCAGGAATTAAAGGCAAAGGGTTTCCGTTCTCTTGCTCCCCAATAACTATTTCATAGCTACTCTCTAAATGCAACCAGTCTAATGGATGTGGATGCCAATGGAATCCAAATTCACCACCAAATAATTGAGCATCTTCTTGTATGTATGTAAACACAGGAATACCATCTTCTATAGCACCGGTAGGAGTAATAAAAATATAATCGTTGATTTTATTATAAAAACCATTTGCAAAAAATTCAATGTGATCTGTTTTGTATTCTAAAGAGAGATCTAGCTGCGAGTTTTTTTCGTTTTTCAAATTTGAATTTCCAATTTCAAAACGATTGGTTCCATGATGGATTCCGTTAGACGTTAATTCCGCTAAATTTGGAGCTCTAAATCCACTAGCGATATTAATACGTGTAATAATATTTTGGAATAGCGTTGTCTTGTAACCTAATGATGTTGTAATACTAGTGTACGATTTATTTATAGCTTCAAAAATGTGTAGGTCAACACCATGAATTACTTCATGCCTTTCTGTTGTTATAGAACGGTTATCATAACGGATACCTGCTTGTATCGAATTCTCATTCCATTGATGATTTAAGGTAATAAATGTTCCAAAATCGTTTATATTGGCATTGGGGATCAATAGCTCTTCACCAAAATTCCGATTGGTTTGAGATATTCCTTGTACGCCTAAAATAACACTTACTTTCCCAGGGGTAGAGAAATGATGTTTTACGTTGTAGGTAAAAGTTTTTAGGTCTATTTGCAAGGCAGCCTTTTCTTCATCATGATCAGGGACTCCAACATGCTCATCATGTTCTTCAAATTCATTCCTGTTATTAAAAGTGTAGCCTAAATCGATATCCAATTTAGAATTTCCAAAAAAGATGTGATTGTGTAAACTTAAAATATGATTGTCAATCAATTGATAAGGTTCTAAAATAGATTTAGAGCTAGACTGTATATCAATCCCCTCTGTTAGTCCAAGTTTTGAACGATTAAAGTTATAACGGATTTCACTTGAGAATGAATTCTTATTGAACCCAATTCCAGCTTTTAAATCACGTTCATTAAAACGAGTGTTCGTCACTCGTTGTCTTGTTGGGGTTTTATAATCTGAGTGTGCAGCATAGGTTCCTCTAATTAAAAATTTCCAATTTTCTGTAGATGTTTTAAAACCGAAAGAGCTATTTGAGCCAAGTGTATTGCTAAAATATTGCTGGTTGAAACTAGATTGAGTTTTATGACTAGAAGCAAAACGTTCTGAGTTGATGTATAAGACACCCCCCAAAGCATCTGATCCATAGAGTAGAGAAGCAGGGCCTTTAATAATCTCTATACTTTCAATACCAGCAGCATTGATCCCCAAACCATGTTCGTCACCAAACTGTTGATTCTCTAAGCGGATTCCTTGAGTGTAGACTAAAACTCGATTTCCACTCAATCCTCTAATAACGGGTTTTCCAATTCCACTACCAGTAGAAATTTGTGAAACGCCAGGAACATTCTCTAAGCCTTGAATTAATGTAGCGGCACCAGTTTTTTGTATTGATTTAGCAGTGATGCGGTCTACTTTTAGTACATTTTCTGATTGTAATTTGTTAAAGGGAGTAGAAATAATAATTTCATCTACTTCAAACACAGCCTCTTTTAAAACAAGGGTTATGGTTTCTTTAGAGTTATTTAAGGTGATTGTTCTAACAACGGTTTTATACCCTAAATATGAAAATGAAACCTTAAAAGTTCCGTTGGGAACATTGTCTAGTTTAAAGCTTCCTTCATTATTGGTTGAAGCTCCTTTGTGCAATTGTGTAATATAGACTTCAACACCAAATAGTGGCGTTTTATCTTCATCGGTGATAATTCCTGAAATACTATTTTGAGCATTTAAGGAAATACATCCTAAGAGAATTAGGATTATACTATATGTTTTCATTTGTGATTTTTTTACTGTTTACGGATAAGATTTCTCTTAATCATAGCTTGTTATACAGTAAAATAAGGAGGGCCTCTTGACGGTTTTTTAAAAAGGTAACCGGATGCAAATACAACAGTTTTGCCTTGATCATAAGATTGATAAAACGAGGTAGGAATTACTTCGTAATTATTTGTAAAACCAATATAGGTTGTTCTTGATTGTAAATGACATAAGACACATTCAGCATCATCTTCATGAAAATGCTGTTCCGTATCTGAAGAGCAAATAATATGTTCATGTTGTTCAAATACATGTACCAGTTGAATAGTTGCTGGCAAAAGCATTAAACATGCTAATAAGAGAATCCTATGTTTTTTAACCTTCTTAATTTTATTTGTTTTTTCGAATTTTCATATTCAATACTTCCACACCTAAAGAAAAAGTAATGGCAAAATACAAATAACCTTTTGGAATCGCTCCCACAGTGTTGTTAAAAATCTCTAAATTCGATAGATGTGCTCCTTCAGCAATTAACATAAAACCTATTAATAATAAGAATGAAAATGCCAACATTTGTATGGTTGGATTGTTACTTACAAAACGATTAACAGAGTTTGCAAAGACCATCATAATAATCATAGAAATAACAACAGCAATAATCATGATTGTTAATGAACCTTCAACTCCGTTTGTCATTCCAACAGCAGTTAGGATTGAGTCAAAAGAGAAAACGATGTCGATTAAAATGATCTGTATTATAATTCTTGACAGAGATGATGTTTTACTGATGGTTTCAACAACTTCTTCAGCCTTGCTACGATGTACTTTATGATGTATTTCTTGTGTGCTCTTATAGATTAAAAACAAGCCTCCTGCAAAAAGAATTAAACCTTGACCTGTAAAATCTACCTGTAACCAGGAAGTATCTATTGTCCAAAAAGGGTCTTTTAAAGCAATTATGTATGAGATACTAAACAACAATAAAACACGGGTAATCATTGCCAAAGAGATTCCAATATAAGTGGCTTTCTTTCTTTGGTTTTCGGGTAGTTTATTCGCTGAAACGGAAATAAAAATAATGTTGTCTATTCCTAAAATAATTTCTAGAAATGTAAGCGTTAACAACGCTATCCAGGTATCGACTTGTAAAAACAGTTCCATAGATTACTTTACCTTGAGTACAGTTCCGTTTTGTTTAAATTTTGAAAACCCAATTTTCGCACTAAAATCATATGAGTTATTCGTCACTTTGGTGATTTGAACAAAAATAGGATCATTATCTAAATCATTTTTAGGAGACTTCATGCGTAAAGTATAAAAGAAATTATTCTTCCATTTGATATAGAGTGTATCAATTCTTTTTTCTTCTTTTCGGTAGCTACCAGAATCGGAAGAGATTTCTATATATTTTGTGTACTCTTCTATTTGTAAACTATCTACTCGTGTAATAGTAGTTTTACTATATCCTTTTCCTGCGGCTATCTCGAAGACTCCTTTTTTAATACGAGTGGCATCTCCTTTAGGCTCTGGCTGGCAGGCATAAAAGAACAAAACTCCAACACACAAAATAAAAATGTTACTTCGAGTAATTTTTGATAAAAAATTGCTTTGCAGTTTAACTTGAGCTGATAATAAGCTATTGAAGGTGTTTAGTCTCATTAGATCCCAGTATAATTTGATGGAGTAATTACTTTCAGCTCACTTTTAATATCGTCTGAAACTTCTAGAGTATCAATGAAATTAGCAATAGATTGTTGTGTTATCTTTTCATTCGTTCTTGTTAACCCTTTTAATGCTTCATAAGGGTTTGGGTATGCTTCACGTCGTAGAATGGTTTGAATAGCTTCTGCTACTACAGCCCAATTGTTATCTAAATCTTCTTTAAATTTACGTTCATTCAATAACAACTTATTCAAGCCTTTTAATGTAGAGGCAAAAGCGATTAATGTATGTCCGAATGGCACTCCTACATTACGTAATACTGTACTATCAGTTAAATCTCTTTGCATTCTTGAAAGGGGAAGCTTTGCTGATAAATGCTCAAAAATAGCATTGGCAATTCCTAAATTTCCTTCAGAATTTTCAAAATCGATCGGATTCACTTTGTGTGGCATTGCTGAAGAACCTACTTCTCCTTTTTTAATCCTCTGTTTGAAGTAATCCATCGCTACATATGTCCAGATATCTCTATCTAAGTCAATTAAAATAGTGTTGATTCTTTTTAGATTATCAAACAAAGAAGCTAAATGATCGTAATGTTCAATCTGAGTCGTTGGAAATGAATGATGTAACCCTAATTTGTTCTTGACGAAGTTAGCTCCGAATTCTTTCCAGTCTATAGATGGATAGGCTACTTTGTGTGCATTGTAATTTCCAGTAGCACCTCAGAATTTAGCCGCATTCGGAATTCTTTTTAAGAAGGAAACTTGCTCTTCCAATCGAGTCACAAAAACTTGAATTTCTTTACCTAATCGTGTCGGAGAAGCTGGTTGGCCGTGCGTTCTTGCTAACATGGAAATATCTTTCCACTCAATCACTAACGCTTTTAATTTTGTGAGTAAACTGTTATATTCTATATGATATACTTCATTGATAGCATCTTTTATAGATAGAGGAACAGCTGTATTGTTTATATCTTGAGAAGTCAATCCGAAATGAATGAACTCTTTATATTTCTGTAAACCTAAGGCGTCAAATTTTTCTTTGATAAAATACTCAACAGCTTTCACATCATGGTTGGTTACTTTTTCAATGTCTTTTATTTTTTGAGCATCATCAGAACTAAAATCTTCGTAAATTTTTCTTAGTTCTGGGAATAAAGAGTTGTTGAAATCTGCTAATTGAGGTAAAGGAATTTCACAAAGAGCAATAAAATATTCGATTTCTACTAAAACTCGATATTTAATTAAAGCTTCTTCAGAAAAATAGTTTGCTAATTGGGCAACTTTACCGCGGTAACGACCATCGATAGGAGAGATGGCATTGAGTTGAGTAATATTCATTTTGGTAGTGTGTTCTAAGGAACAAAAATAGAAATTACTATAGTGATATCATCATAAAAAAGGATTTATCTATAAACTTTTCTTTTGTAAATTTTCACTTCTTTTTTCTTCTCTAAATTTTTAATCACCCGTATAATGGTTTCTACTCTTAACCCCAAAAGATCAGCAATTTGTTGTCGTGTATAAGCTACTTGAAAAGTGAATTCTCCTTCAATTTTATGGACATCATGTTTTAGATAATCAATAAAGCGTATTACTCGATGCTCTGGCTCATGACTCGATATCTCTGAAGCAATAATAGCTTTGTAATAGAGCCTGTTTGCTAAAGCTACAGTAATGTTTAAATGGACTTCAGGGTTTTCATATAACAAATCAATCAGTGATTTTTTTGTTACGATTAAAAGGGAGCAATCAGAGAGTGCTTCTGCATTGGCAGGATAGGGAACATCTATAAATAAAGGAGGCTCACCAAAACTTTGAGTTTTTAAAAAATTCCTTGAATAAATTCTTTTCCATCATCGTTGTAATTGTTCATCTTTACAGCACCGCTAACAATTTGATAATAATAGCGGGCATGTTCATTTTCAGAAAAAATAAGATCTCCTTTAGCGTATTCTTTTAATTGGGCATTATATTTTGAGAGAAGTTTTTCGTCTATCATTATGATTTAGGTCATAAAACCGTTCATCCGTAAAGATATACTTTTGAAGCCTAAATAATTTCAAATGGAAGTAAGAGAAATAAAAAGTAGAGAAGAAGTTTTTTTATTGGTGTCAACATTTTACAATCAAATAAAAAAGGATGATTTTATTGGGCCTATTTTTTTAGAAATGATTCCTCAAAATGAATGGGATTCTCATATAGAAAAACTTACCGATTTTTGGGAGTCAAATTTATTTTTTAAGAGAAATTACAAAGGCAATCCACTGAAAGCTCACATAGATATTGACCAACACTTTAGCAATTCAATTACACAAAAACATTTCGGAAAATGGTTAGAACTTTGGTTTTCTACGGTAGATTCCCTTTTTTATGGGGAGAAGGCTACAGAGGCCAAAGAAAGAGCAAGAAATATAGCCTCCATACTCTTTCTTCGAATCTATGAATCTAGATTAGCTATAAAAGGCTAATCTGATAGATGATTAACCCTATATTTAATCCAATATTGACGATGAATGCCCAAACGATTGTTTTAAACGATCGTTGACTTAGGGCCACTACATTAGATCCCATTGCTAAGATCGTTATTCCTATTAAAATAAAGAATGAACTTGTACTTACGGCCATAGCAGCAGTAATAGATGCGATCCCAGTTCCTAACATAATAAGGGCTATTGAAATCCCTATAGAATTGATTTTTTCTTTTTCAATGATTAGATTAATTCTACTAATTGGAGAAAGAGAGAAGGTGTTTTTTTTAATTATTTGATGTGTGATTGTTGTGCCCATAACGTTTGTTTTAATACTACAAAGTTATTGGGTAAGATGCTCTTTATTTATGATTAGAATCATAAACGGAAATTCACAAAAGGGTATGTTTTTTTATTGCTTCAAGAATATGTCTGCCTCTAGCTTTACACCCTTTACTTTCGTGAATGATTTTTGTTCTAATAAGGTGCTCCAGTTCCGAATGCACCCAATCTCTAGACAAACCAAACAAGAATAAAGAATTCATAGTATAGGCTCTTACTGCTATTTTTTGAGGTGTAATTAACCAATCAAAGCCAGTTTCTATAATTAATTCTATCTGGGAAGGCTTTAAAAACTCTTTGACCAAATTTTCACTTTTGTTAGTGTAAGCAACTGCTAGATGTTCACATATTTTAGCACATGGGCGTATCGCACTATCAAAAGTTAGCAATCCTATTTTCTGTGTAAATTCATCTAAATGAGGAAGAATTAAATCGAGGTTATTATGAGTACATACCCATTCTAATACCCAGGCAGCTCTTATAGACAGCTTGTCTTCCACTACAAAAGTGAGTTCAACCAAATAACCAAATAAATCATGATTGTCACATACAATATTTGCAACTCTTTGTCTGTTATCTCTTTTAGCGTTCTCAATGTTAGTGAGTTCTTGTATTAAATAATCTTTACTCATTAGGTTTGGTCGAAATATGTATATTTACTTTAAATAATTAAATGAATGCTAAAGATAAAAAGACTCGTTTCTCTTTCCCTTTTATTCTTTGTTTTTTTTGGATTTTCTTCTATGAAAGCTCAAAGAATCAATC
>JAESUF010000393.1 GCA_016763215.1 Flavobacteriaceae bacterium | reverse complement strand
ACCTTTATGTTCAGTTGCTTGTCAAAATATCATTGCTGATGTTTTAAAAGAAAATAACTTACCAGAAGGAATCTCTAGTATTATTAATGGAGATTATAAAGTTGGAGAATACATGACTACTGATACTAGAGTTCCTTTAGTATCCGCTACAGGTTCTACAAGAATGGGAAGAATTGTGGGTGCAACTGTTGCAGAACGCTTTGGAAAATCTTTATTAGAGTTAGGTGGTAACAATGCTATTATTATTACGCCAACTGCAGACTTAAAAGTAGTGGTTCCTGGTGCTGTATTTGGTGCTGTTGGTACTGCTGGACAACGATGTACTTCTACTAGAAGATTGATTATTCACGAATCTGTATACGATAAAGTAAGAGATGCAATTGTTGGTGCTTATGGGCAATTAACTATCGGGAACCCTTTAGATGAAAAGAATCATATTGGGCCATTAATTGATCACGATGCTGTGAATGCTTATTTGGATGCTATTGAAAAAGCAAAAGCTGAAGGTGGAAAGGTATTGGTTGAAGGTGGTGTTTTGGAAGGTGAAGGTTACGAAAGCGGATGCTACGTAAAACCAGCTATTATTGAAGCAGAAAACCATTTCGAAATTGTACAACATGAAACATTTGCTCCAATTTTATATATAATGAAATATTCTGGAGAAGTAGAAAATGCGATTGACCAACAAAATGGTGTTGCGCAAGGGTTGTCTTCAGCAATTATGACAAATCAAATGAAAGAAGCTGAGAAATTTTTATCTTATGCTGGTTCTGATTGTGGTATTGCAAATGTAAACATCGGAACTTCTGGTGCTGAAATTGGTGGAGCTTTTGGAGGAGAAAAAGAAACTGGTGGTGGTCGTGAATCTGGATCTGATGCTTGGAAAATATACGTGCGTAGACAAACAAACACAATCAATTATTCTGATGAGTTACCTTTAGCTCAAGGAATTAAGTTTGACTTATAGTACTGAACTTGTTTCAGTACCTCGTTAGGTTATTGATTCGAGTCAAAGTCACTTTTAACGATATTAAAACCACCTCAAATGAGGTGGTTTTATTTTTTTCTATCAAGGTGTAACAATTCTCAAAGATTTGAATCAAAGAGGAAACGAAACACAAAACACCATGAAAAATATTTTATCCATCGCCATTATATTCCTTTCAGTAACCTCTGCTATTGGTCAATACAAAGCCATACAATCTGAAGTGATTGGAAAAGGAAAACCAATCTTATTTCTTCCTGGCTTCACTACTCCCGGTTCTATTTGGAAAGAGACTCTTTCTCATTTAAAAATTGAAAGAGAAGCTCATTTAATTTCATACGCTGGTTTCAACGGAATAAAACCGATTGAAGCTCCCTGGTATTCTAGTATAAAAAAAGAAATCATTGCCTATATAAAAGACAAGAACCTACAAGAAGTAGAAATCATAGGTCATAGTATGGGAGGGACATTAGCTACTGATATCGCTGCTGAACTTCCCCGTATTGTAAAAAAAATTATTTTAGTCGACGCTTTACCATGCATGCGCGAAGTGATGATGCCTGGTGTTCCTGCTGAAAGCCTTCAATATGAAAGCCCATACAACAAACGGATATTAGAAATGAATGAGGAACAATTCAAAGGCATGGCTACAATGATGTCATCAAACATGACCAATACTAAAGCTAAAATTGCAACAGTTACAAACTGGATTCTGGAAGCTGATAGAAAAACCTATGTTTATGGGTATACAGACTTATTAAAATTAGACCTAAGAGACGAACTTTTTAAAGTAAAAGCGAAAGCTTTAATTTTAGGCGCACCAACCTATGGGGCCATTGCTAAGGAAACTATGGAGAAGCAATACGCTAACTTAGCAGAAAAGACCATTGTAATGGCGCCAGAGGGCAAACATTTTATCATGTTCGATCAACCAGATTGGTTTTACAAAAAAATAAATGCTTTTTTAACAAGTGAATAAGAATACTACATCACAGTTTGAGTCAATACACAAAAAATACTTTCCTATGACATTGCAAATGTGTTTGGGTTTTACTCAAGGGGACTATGACAAAGCAAGTGATTTATCGCAGGAAGTATTCATCAAAGTGTGGAAGCATTTAGATTCTTTTAAAGGGTTGTCCTCCTACAAAACATGGATCTATCGAATCACCGTTAACACCTGTTTGCAGTTGATTCAAAAGGAAAAGAAAAATAAGACTTTACCAATTGATAACAGTCATCTTCAATTTATAGAAGAGTCTAAAAATGATTCTACCGAAGCTAGCAAACAATTGTACAAAGCTATTGGTCAATTAAATGAACTCGACCGGTTAGTCATTATGATGGTTTTAGAGGGTCAACAACATGAAGATATCGCAGAAGTTTTAGGTATTCAGCCTACAAACATACGCGTGAAAATACATCGAATTAAAAAACGTCTTAAAAAAATATTAGAGCATGAGTAATCATTTTTCAGAATTAGAGGATGCTTGGAATCAAAGTAAAAAAGATCTTCAAGGTTCATCAACAAACGTAGAAGATACCTATGAAAAGATTCGTTCTCACAAAAAAGAAAGTTTTATTTTTTACTATGGAACCATTGCTATATTAAGTACAACGTTGATTGTCATTTTTTGTTTTTTCTATTTCATTGCCCCTGTTGAACAGCTCTTAAGTAGAATTGGTGCAGGGTTAATGCTTATAGGGTTAATTGTTAGAATCATTTTTGAAATTAGCAGCATCAAAAAAGCGAAGAAAATTCGTGTTCTAGATAATTCTTTAGAAGCTATTAATAAATCCATTGATTTCTATCAATTTCGAAAAAAAATTCATGAACTCATAGCTCCTATCATTATTGGTTTATATACCATTGGATTTTATATGTTAACTCCTGAATTTCTTGTTTATCTGGAAACTTGGAATGTTGTGTTATTTGATATCTCCTATCTTTTTATTGCAACATTCTTGTTTTTTCAAATAAGAAAAGGAGTCCGAAAAGAAATGAAAAATGTAAAAAAAACAGTCTCTCTTAAGAGAGAATTACTCGAAACAATTGCTGATAAATAACTCTTATTCCTCTATTCAAAAAACTAAAAACCACCTCAAATGAGGTGGTTTTTAGTTCAATTATGTAACAAATCTACTATCTTGTACACTTATAAATTGTAAAAACAATTGGTATGGGAATATTTGACAAATTAAGGGGGGAATTTATTGACATTATTGAATGGCTCGATGATTCTAACAATACATTGGTACATCGTTTTGAACGATACCAGAACGAAATCAAAAACGGTGCGAAACTAACCGTTCGAGAAGGGCAAGTAGCCGTTTTTATCAACGAAGGGAAAATCGCAGATGTATTCACTCCAGGAATGTACACCTTAAGTACTCAAAACCTTCCTATTCTTTCTACGTTAAAAGGTTGGAAATATGGTTTTGATAGTCCTTTTAAAGCAGAAGTTTATTTTGTAAGTACAGAAATATAACCGATCAAAAATGGGGAACAAAAAACCCGATTACCTTAAGTGATCACCGTTTTGGAATGCTCGAAATTCGTGCTTTTGGAACCTATGTAATTAAAGTAGACGATGCGCCTATTTTTATCAAAGAGATTGTAGGAACGGATGGAAACTTCACCACAGATAAAATTGCAGATCAATTAAGAAGTATGATTGTTACTCGTTTTACCGATGCGGTTGGCGAAGCAAATCTTCCTGTAGAAAACTACGCTTCAAACACCAATGAAATTTCAGAATATGTACATGAAATCATTGCCCCAGAATTTAAAAAATACGGTATTGAAGTCACTAAATTCTTAATCGAGAATGTATCGATGCCTCCAGAGATTAAAAAAGAAATCTTTGAATTGAGTCGATTAAACACAATCGATTTAAATAAGTTGGCACAAATAAAAGCTGCAAAAGCATTAGAAAAAGCTGCAGAAAATGAAAGTGGAACTGCAGGTGCAGGAATGGGAATGGGAATGGGATTTGCCATGGCAAATCAGATGGGAAATGCTTTTTCAGGAAATCAACAACCAAGCCCTGCTACACCTCCTCCAATTCCTGGAGTTACATTTTATGTTGCTACAAACGGACAACAAACGGGTCCTTTCAATATGAATACGTTGAAACAAATGGCACAGCAAAGTCAACTAGCAAAAGACACGTTGGTTTGGAAAGAAGGAATGGCCAATTGGACTGCTGCTGATCAACAAGAAGAATTAAAAACTATTTTTGGAAGTATACCACCTCCAATTCCTAAATAAATATGGAAAATATAGAAGAAAAAGAAGTCGCTGTTGGAACCTTTGCTTGTACCAGTTGCGGAAGCGACTTAAAATACAAACCCGGAACTCAGCATTTAAATTGTGAGCATTGTGGAACTGAAAATGAAATTCCGCAAATAGAAGGTGATTTTCAAGAACTCGATTATCACGAATACTTAGAAAAAAAATCGTCCTCAGAAGAAACACTTACTGAAAATTTCGCGAAATGCGAAAACTGTGGAGCTTCTTCTTCTCTGGAACGAAATATTACCTCTGCCAATTGCCCTTATTGTACAACTCCCTTAATTGTTGAACATGCAAAAGAGGAAGAAATTATTCTTCCAAAGGCAATCCTGCCTTTTAATTTTGATAAGGAAACAGCAAAAGAGGAATTTAAAAAATGGGTAAAAAAACTATGGTTTGCACCGAATCAATTAAAAAAAGCAACCTTAAGTTTTGATCATTTTAAAGGGGTTTACATTCCTTATTGGACCTACGACTCTGATACTTTTACAAAATATACAGGGCAACGAGGTGATCATTATTATATAACAGAAACCTATACAACAACGGTAGATGGGAAAACCCAGATAAATACAAGACAGGTACAACAGACTCGATGGTCTCCTGCTTGGGGAAATGTGTCTAACTTTTTTGATGATGTTTTGGTAGTAGGGTCAAATTCATTGCCTGAGAAATATATTTACAAGTTAGAACCTTGGGATTTAAACAATTTGGTGCCTTTTGACAAAAGCTATTTAAGTGGATTCATTACTGAAAAATATCAAGTGGGTTTAGGTGATGGGTTTGAAAAAGCCAAAGAAATTATCGATCCTAAAATTCGCGCACTAATTAGAAGAGACATTGGTGGTGATGTGCAACGGATTATTTCCAAGAACACCAATTACAACGACATTACGTTTAAACATCTGTTGTTGCCTGGTTTTGTAAGCGCTTACAAATACAAGAATAAACTGTATCAATTTTTAGTGAATGGAAGAACAGGCGAGGTTCAAGGTCAACGTCCATACAGCTGGATTAAAATTGCCTTGGCTGTGCTATTAGGGTTGGGGATTATAGCTTTGATTATATTCTTTGCATCAAAAAAATAACATAAAAAGCCAAGTAAAATACTTGGCTTTTTACTAATTCTTAGTAAATTTTCTGATTCTGATTCTGATTTACTCTTTCTTCTCAGGTATTATATTTAAAATTCCATTTTTTAATTCTATTTTAACTTTTCCTGAAGTGTTATTATTCTTTGCTTTTTTCTCTAAGATTTTAGTCAGCTTTTTTTCTTTAGAGTTTCCAAAGGTAGTCTTCACTTTATTCAGAAATAAAGCTGTGTTAAACCCAAAAACATCCATAGAATAATTATTCTTCTTTACGTCGTAAAAGCTTAACTCAGAATAATCTCCAACGAAATTGAAGCTTGTGAAATTTTTAGAGAAGTTATAAAAGTTAAGTTTACTGTTAAAATCATTAAATCTTACATTTTTACAAATTTCTCCTATTTGAATTTTAGATGTTTCCGTGTCAAGTTTTACATCAGAAATAGAACCAATTGAAACTTTATTTACATCTTTAAAGAAATAAGTTCCTCCAACTACTTTTTTTGATTGAAAAATTCCAAAATGTAAACTGAACTTATTTTGTTTTGATTCTAAATTTTTAAATTTTAAATATGTTTTAAATGAATTGAGTTCAATTGGTTTTGAAATATCATAATTAAAGTTGATTCTTGAATGAAGTGCTTTAATTTTAATTTTAAGATATTTTGGAGCTTTAATTATAAATTTTTGCTTAAACCTTCTGCTTCTTTCACCAAAATTTTTATTTGGATTTTCTCTTTTTAACTTCTTAAAATAATCATTAGAACCAGGACCAGAACTTGAATTAATTTCTCTTAATAAGGAATCTTTAGATTTGTATAAAAATTTGTTCTGTTTTATTTGCTTAAAATATTCTGCAATATATTTTTTATAGGTATTTATGTCTACATCCATGGTATAGAGCTCTCCTAAAAACATAGAATTTTTTATATCAAGAGTAACAATATTATTATCTTTAAAAACTTCCGCTTTTATATCATTAAAAACTCTGTAAACAAATTCCTCTGAATCTTTATTAAAAACAATAGAATAATCAAGATGAATTTTATCATCAGTAGATTCTACAAATTGAATTGTAACATTATCAACATCAAGATTTAAAATTGTGTTTTTATCTACATTAAAGCTTTTTTTTAAGACCAACTCTTCTGATTGAGAAAAAGTTGTTTGTATTGTAAATACAAATAAAATACTGTAAATAAATTGTTTCATTACTTGTGTGTTTTTGATTTAACTCTTTAAGGTGTTCTTTAATATTTTTTATTAATTGAAGCCGTCTTTGTAGGTTGTTTATGAGCGATTCCAGAATGTTGATATTATTTGGGCTTTCTTGAAATTGCTCTGAAACCTCTCTATAATTTATATCTAAACTCAGTAATTTCTCTTTGTATTTTTCTATCAATTTTTTGTCTGTTGTAAGCTTTACAAAAATGTCCCATTCTTTGTCAATGTTCTTCAGGTACTCTTTCTCGATCTGTTCAACTTGAGCTTTTAATGTTGTGTTCTGATCATTGTCTTTTTGGAGGTAAAGACCCACTGAAAATAATAACACAATAGACGCTGCAACTTTTAAAAAACGGAAGGTCTTCTTCTTTCTCGGTTTTCTAACCTCTAATTTTTCAAGTTTCTCTAAAAACTCCTCTTTGTGAGACTCCGGTAACTTTTTTTTGAAAACTCCCCGTGCTTAAATAGGTCTCTAATATCTTGCTTCATATTTTTTCTCTTTTAAAAGTTCTTTTAATTGCAATTTCCCCCTTCTCAAATGTGTTCTAGATGTCTTAATTGGTATTTCCATAATTTCAGATATTTCTGAATGATCATATCCTTCAATTAAATACAGATTGATCACTAATCGATACTTTTCAGGCAGTTTGTCTATGGCTTCTACAACCTTTTCCTTTGTAATTTCTGCATCAAAATTCCAATCGTCATCATCTATAATCTCAAAAGAATAATCCTCTAAGGAAATTGTTTCTAACTTCTTCTTTTTGAGAACATCGAGACATTGATTAATGATAATTCTCTTTAACCAAGCTCCAAAATTGATGTCTTTAACATTGGAATCCATTTTTAAAAAAGCTTTTAAGAACCCTTCTTGCATTGCATCTTTTGCTTCTTCTTCATTTTTAAGATACCTACAGGCTATAAAAAATATTGCTTCACAATAGAGGTTATATACCTGTAATTGGGCTTTTTGATTTCCTCTTTTACATTGCTCTATTAATAAATTAATTTCTTCCGACATTTATTTTGGTTGGTTCTACTATTAAAAACGAGAAAAAGATAGTAGGGTTTCAAATTGAAGTAACTTTTATTGATATTTTACTTTGCGTAGTACTCGCATTGCTTCTTTGTATTTTATGTAGGGCGATTTAACATCGATGTTTTTGATATACTCTTTGGCTTTTTTAAGTTGCTCTCCCGAATCTAAATAACCATGTAAAAAAGAAATGAGGTAGTTTGTGGGTAATCGCAATACATCATCGTGCTCTAAAACAGATAAGGCCTCCCCTTTTTCAATTTTTGCAACGATTGAGTTGTTGTTTTGATAAATAAGCTGAATCATTGCTTCATCAAATCGTGGAGCTTCAAATAAAAACTCAGTAACAATATCATGCTTCCCATTGTCCTTAAAATTGATAATTGTTTTTTCTAGCGGGTAGTGTTTTTGTTCCTTATCTATGCCTAATGAAATATATTCGGTGATGATAAATGCATGTTGATTGTAATTAATTTGAACATCATCTAAAGAAGAATAAAACAAGCGTACCTGTTCATTAATTAGTTCAATATCTACTCTTGAATAAAACTCTTCTCCGTTAATTACTTTTTTCTCTCCAGCCCAACACAATACAAATTGCTCATTAAATACTTTGTATTGCGGATTGTACTCTTCTCTATGGTTGTTGAAGAAATCAAACACACCGGCCAAGGTTAATTCTATATTATTGTCTGCGCTTTTTTCTATTGCCTCAACAATGGGTTTATTTGTATTTCTTAGTTCAAATTTTTTAACTGCAGGCATCGAGTTACTTCCCCTTCTATAAAAGATAGTTTCTCTTCTATATTTCCAAGCATTTTTTAATAATGATGTTATTTTATTATTTGAATGAATTGTAACCAATCCAACAACTTTATGCCTCGGAAGTCTTGGAAAAGGCACGTTTTCATATTGAATTTTTGGAGGGTTTCTTAAGTAAGCATTCACTAAGTTTTGAATCTTACTATCATCATAAAAATCAACGCCAACAATTTTATTTTCTTCATCTTCAACACCAATAACAATGTACGAATTGTTTTCTGGGTTCGAGTTTGATAACGCACAAACGTGTTTTAGAAATTTAGCCTTTCCTTCTTTGCCTCCCAACGATAATTTCAACTTTTTGTCATAAAAGCTATTCTCGTCATTATGACTGAGCAAGTTTTTAATCAAAAGTCGTTTGTTAATCATTTTATGGAACTTTATACCCTTGACAAGCGACTAGCAATGTAAACCAGTCTTCTAATTCTAAATCAATATTTACTGCCATTACAGCATTTGCTATTCTTTCTTTATTCGTTGTTCCTATTACTGGGTGAACTTTTGATGGATGTTTTAATACCCAAGCTAACAGCAATTGATCTTCAGTAGCGCTATATTTTTTTGTCAATATTTTTAGAACTTCTTTGATTCTCGAATTAGCATCACTTTGTTCTTTAAATACGCTTCCTAAAGGACTCCATGACATTGGTGTTATTTCTTTTTCCAGCAGCTGATCTAGAGAACCATTATGCATTGCTGAATGCTTTGTTAATGAGAACTCTATTTGATTCACCCTAACAGGTGTTTTCTTTTTAATTAGAGTTACTTGTGATGGTGTAAAGTTAGAAACTCCAAAATCAAGAATTTTTCCATTTTCTTTTAATTCATTAACTGCTTCTGTAATTTCATCAGGGTCCATTAAAGGGCTTGGTCTATGAAGAAGTAATAAATCTAAATAATCTGTGTGTAACTCGTTCAGTGATTTCTCTACACTCCAAAGAATATATTCTTTTGAATAATTATAATGTTT
>JAESUF010000392.1 GCA_016763215.1 Flavobacteriaceae bacterium | reverse complement strand
TATTAATATTTAAATTGTATTTAGGCTTAGGAATCATCATTTCTTCAAAAAACACATCACTCATATTTGCATCAAAGTGTTGCCCAGTATGAACAATAACCTCTTCTATTTGATTGTGTTTTTTAAGTACCCTACTTAAAACTGCTGCTTTGACAAATTGAGGCCTAGCACCTAATATTGTTACAATTTTCTTCATGTATTTATATACTTTTGACTAAATCTGCTAGTTTTTTTGTCAGTTCTTTTCTATGGTATTGTTCAATATTCGTAGAATTCACAATTAGTTTTTTCTCTTTGTATTCAATGTAAAGTTTTAAAACATACTGCTTTAATTCATCTTTATTTTCAAATCCAAAGATACATCCCGAATTTGTATTTTCTATTATCGCTGCAGCATCTCCATCTTTAGGCCCAATAGCTAAGATAGGTCGTTTTGCTTGTAAATATTCAAATATTTTCCCTGTAATAATTCCTTTTGCACTAGGCACATTATTAATACTAAGCAACAGTACTTGGGTAGATGACTGATGTTTTTTCACTTCGCTATGACTTACATAATCAATCAACTCCAGATTATTGCTATCAAACACATTCAAATCATTTGTAACCTCTTTTGCAATTTCCCCAATCAATCGGATTCTTAAATCATTTTTGAAATCAGCATTCTCATCACAGATTTCTTTTAGTATTCCCCATAAATTAGAAGGGTTTCTATCTGCATTCATCATTCCAACATGGGTCATTGAAAACACAGAATCAAGATCTAATGGGCCTTGATTTTCATTGGTATCAAACCCATTTGTTATTGTAATAACTTTTTCCGCATCCTTTAAAAAACGATCTTTCATTGTATCACCAACTACAATAACCCGATCTGAGTTCCTCAGAACTTCTTTCTCTAATTTATGATGTTTTTTCTTTGCCTTTTCCGTTAGTGGTAATTGATGGAAATAGTCAATCTCTGTCCAAGGGTCTCTAAAATCTGAAATCCATTTAATTCCTTTTTCTTTTTTTAATTGTAAACCAATTAAATGTAAGCTATGGGGAGGCCCTGTAGTGATTACTACACCTACATTATTCTTCTCGATATACTTGCTTAAAAACCGTACTGAAGGCTTTATCCAGTACTTTCTTGCATCAGGAATAAAGTAATTTGCACGGATGTACTGCATTATTTTCCCAAGAAAGCTTGGATTGGGATTTAAAAAACCTGCACTTTCTTTTTTATTCTTACTTCCAAAAACTGATAGTATCGAATTCGGCTCAAAAATTGGTTGCTTAAGGATCTCAATACCTCTAGGAACTTCATTTATTAGACTTTCATCCTTTATTGCATAGTTGGGGTTTTCTGCGGTATATATGATAGGTTCAATATCAAAATCTCTTAGATACTTCGCAAACTTTAACCATCGCTGCACTCCAGAGCCTCCTGCGGGTGGCCAGTAATAGGTAAGTATTAAAACTTTTATTTTAGAGTTTTTCATATAGTTCTACTAACGCTTGTGATGTAACCTCCCAAGAGAATTCTTTTTCTATAAAACCTCTCCCATTTTCCCCTAACCTATGGGACATATCTTCGTTTTTATATAATTCTAAAACCTTATCAGAAAAATCATCGACATTCTTCTCTTTATGAACTAGGCCAGATTTTGATTTCTCTACGATTTCTTTTTGCGCAATGGCATCACTTACCAAAACTGGTTTTCCTAAACTCATGTATTGAAAAACCTTATTTGCATAGGCTACATCATGCTGAACACTTCTGTACAAAGGAGAAATACAAATAGTACTTGCAAGAATATAGGAAGGGAATAGAGAAACATTCTGCCATCCCTCAAAATCTACATACGCTTGTAACTTCATTTTCTCTACTTCTTCTCTTAAGATATAATCTGTCGTATTCTTCCCTACAATTACGAGTTTAAAATTTTCAATTTCTTGTTTAAGTTTCTCTGTTGCTCTGATTGCAGTCAACAAACCTCTTCTAATATTTGTGTCTCCAAGATACAATACAACAAATTTATTTTTATATTTATCAACCACCTCTTTCGAAATTATCGCTTCTTTATAAAAAGATTGCCTCACTGTATTGGGAACAAGTACCATTTTTTCTTCCTCTAAAGATGTTCTTTCTACAATCTCTTTAGCAAAATTAGGAGAAACAGTAATCACTTTATCTGATTTATGGATAAATTCTTCCTCTTTCTTTTTCCATTTCTTAGGCGATATAATATACTTTCCTGGAAATTTATTTAGGTGTGGATAATACTTCATGTTTTCAGGAATATTATCATGAAGGTCTAAGATAATTTTTAATTGAAATTTTTGATTCACTTTGAATACAGTCCCTGCAATTCTAATATCGTGAACATGTAAAACAGCTACTTTCGTTTCTTTTATAAAATCTTCAACTTTCCGTTTCATAAGCATCCTATAAAAAGGAAGGTCGTATGAAAGGGCTGAAAGTTTGTATGCTAATTTGGTAGATTTATAACGTCTAACTTTTATTCCATTAATCGTTTCTATCGCTTTTTGATTTCCGTAAGTAAGGCAAAATAAGAATACTTCATGTCCCGAATTAATTAGGGTAACGGCTTCATTTTCCACTCTAGGGTCAGGGGGAAAAGTATCGTCCAGAATCATTCCAATTTTCATCTGTTTAAATTTTACTGTTTTTCATCGGTCAGATCTAATTCGCCATTAAAAATCTCGATTGGCATCAAGAATTAATAGAACGCATTCATAAGCTATTTATCTTTCTGCATATACAGCATAGTACCTAGGAGTAAAATTTCTTATAATTGGGCGGAATCCTATTTTCTTAATTGGACTTGTCCATTTTTCAGTTTCTTTAATTTTCCAGTCTGATTTTTCTAACAACCAATCAAACTGCCAATCTTCAAATTCGTGATAATGTCTATCCCACTTATCCGTTTTACTTCTGTAGGCCTTTGCAAACCATAAATTTAAAGGAATAGATGCAACTAATTTCGTTGACTTCAATTCTCTTAAAACATTAAATGGCGCCATTAAGTGTTCAAAAATTTCGAACGCAGTAACTGCATCAACATGATACTCTCTCACTACTTCAGGTAGAAGATCTAAATCTTCACCATTGGTATTAAAAACAGTGTACCCATTTTGTTCCATAATTTCAGTAAATGGGTTTCTAATTCCCAAGTCTAAAATAGTTGCTGGAGCAGGAACCACCTTTTGTAAAAAACGTAAAGTTAGTTCGTATCTTCTTTGATGGTTATTGGGAAACATAATATATTTAAAATGCTTAGCAATAATACAAATATTATACTTTTAAAAAGCATCTATAAAGAAAAAAGAGAGCGTATTGCTACACTCTCTTTTAGATTCTCTTTCACAGCAAATTCTGTTCTTTTGCTTAATTTGATTCAAAGGTACAAAGGAAGCTTACTCATTTAAAGAAAAGTATTGCGCTTTTCATGAAAAGCACAAAAATATCACTAGTTTTACCTTTCAATATATTATACCCCATATATTATTTTGAAAAAAAAATTCCTTTTTCTCTGTATACTGACAAGTAGTATTTGTTTTGGTCAATCTAATAGATTAGACTCTATAAACTTATCAAACGCCAGCCACTACTCTAATATAAACAACGACAGCCTTTTATATTATGCGAAGCAGTTACAACTATCCAAAAATAAGTGCATCAGATTCAAAGGCGTAGAAAGAGAAGCTATTGCCTATTATAAAATGGGGGATTTCTTGAAATCTAAACAATTAACAGAAACTCTTTTAGATAAAATCTCTTTATTTGAAGAACCTTGCTTTAAAAGCCTAAAAATATATGCTTACAATAGGCTTTTTTGGATTTATAAAAATACAAATCAGCCACTGAAAGCATTTCAAGTAGCTGAGAAAACGAATTTAATTATAAAATCTTTCGAAAAGAAAGATGTGAATTATCGTAGAGCTCTATTATCAAACAAGTCTAACATAGCAAGCATAAAACTGGAATTGGGATTGTTTGATGAAGCAAAAAATATTTATGAGGAAATAAATTCAGAAATTTCTCAAATAATTCCACAGTTAAATGGCGTCGAGTTATACTCAAGTTTAATTTTCAAATCTTCAGTATTAAATTTAACTGGTGAAGTTTTTCTAAAATTGTCTTCAGATAAAAATAATTCTTTTATTGATTCAGCATTTGTTTACTATAAAAAAGCGTTTGATGTAACACAACTTTTTAATCCTCCTCACAAGAACTCAAAACCTCTATATGATTTAAAACGCGCTAAAATCCTTGTAAAAAAAGAAGAATATCTTAACGCTCTTAAAATAATTGATGACAATAACCTTTTTAAAGATGACATCAATATTACACAGGAGATGAGTTTTTTGAAATCTGTTATATTTCATAACTTAAAAGAGGTCGATTCTTCTTTATATTATTCACATAAATTCATTCGTTTTAAAAAGAAAACCCCGAGTACTGAAAAAAACAGGGTTGTTGTTCTTAATATTCTTGCAGATGAATATAAAAACCTGAATAGAGCTGACAGCGCTTTAAAATACTCCTATCTGGCTCTTAATCATTTAAATGATTTGACAGAGAAAAAATCTGAAGCAAATAATTCCCATTATCTATATGATTTTAATAAGGTTAGAGACTTAAATAAAATCATATTGGATACACAAAAAACAAAAT
>JAESUF010000391.1 GCA_016763215.1 Flavobacteriaceae bacterium | reverse complement strand
TAAATATAGTATCCTCCTTTTGGAAAGAATTCTTCAGAGTATTTATAAGGATTATAGTGTTTATAATCCTTATAAGCATATCTGTAGGTAAGTTCTTCAAATAAATTAACATCAATTCCCGGTTTAAATTTACCTGTTCTAAAGGTATCATCTTCCGCTTGCAACTCTCCAGTCTCCTTATCTAAATAGATCCGTTTAGCCCAGTATGATGGAGTTTTGAGCTTATAATCTAAACCTACATTCTTACGTAACTTTAATGTTGGCGAACCATATGTTTTATTAACATTACGATAAGTTGTTTTATAATGATAATATTTAAAGGTAGAGTCAATAACCCATAAGCCTGCTTTTTTCCGTTGCTCGTTAATCGACTTATCATAAGCAAAAGGTGCTGGTTCTTTTTTAAAAGAGCACTTAGTAAAAGTAAAAACCAATAACAAAACTAAAAAACTATTTTTCATACTATTAATATGTTTCAGACCATGTCCATTCTTGTTCAAAATTACCACCAAGCAATATTCCTACGCCTCTATTTTTATTAGAAATAATCGCATCATGAGTTCCATCACCATCATTGTCAATCCGTAATCGAGAAGCTGATGCCCATCCAGAAGTATTCTCTACTGTAAAGGTATAGGTTACCGTACCATTTGCATTCTGTCCAGCTGTAATACTTGTAGTATAAGAACCTAAAAAAGCTGTCGCTATATTTCCCCCTACTATCCCATCATAAAACTCTTGTTGTCCATATTGCCATGAATGCGTCGGAATATTAAAGTTTCCTTGTGATACTAATAGCCTTGCTGCACCTCTTGCTTCTATCACGCCTTCTTGGGTTTGTAAACTTATAGTGGTTGCATCATTATTTTGAAAATTAATTGGACTAGGTCCCAATTCAAATAACCACATATTAAATAAATCTGTCCATTCTGCGGTTAAAGAATTTGTATCATCTGAAGTTTTAGACTGAGTGGTTACATTAGAATAGAAATATTTTTCTAGTTTCTCAAATTTCTCATTTAGCAAAACCTTGCTCTTAAAATCAGAAAGAGAAACCCTTTTCACTTTTGTTTCTTGCTGAATCTCAGATTCAGCAAATGTTTCTTCTTTTTCACAACTCCAAAGCAATACAGAAATTCCAAAGAGAAGGATTCCTAGTTGTACGTAATTTTTAATTGTTTTCTTATTCATGTATGTTGATTTTAAAGTTACTATTCTTTAATAATTCAACGATTTGCATTTTTTTGTAGGAGACGAACATAGCAATTCGTAAGACTCTAAAGTTAAAGACAAAACCCAAGCAAAACAATACCCAAAAATGGTGAAATTTAAATCTCCTTAGAATAGGGGAATAACAAAACACATACAACTTAGTAAGTTGGTTGTTTAATTAAAGGTGAATTATCCGCAAAAAAAGTAAATGAATTTTTAATAAACATCAAGTAACTAAAAGAGGCTGTTTATAATAAACAGCCTCTTTAACATAGCAATAAGTCCCTTACGGCGAGTTAGTTTAAGGCTAACTCTTTTTTTATTCTTTTATTGCTATATCATTATATTTCATCGATCCTTCACTCGGTAGACAAATTTATGCCCACTCCAATCGTCATCTATAGCAGCAACTTTCACATCGACCAAACCATTGTCTAACCCGTAATTCATTACATAGAATTTGTCAATTTCAGTCGCAATTTTCGACGACTTCTTTGGCCAGCTAATCCAAAGGATTCCTGTTTTTTTCAATGAGGGTTTTGCTGATTGAAATGCTTCCGACAAATCTCTTTTAGTGGTCGCAAAAATATGAATGAAATCTGTCGACTCTTTTTCATTTCCACCATTCAAAATCACAACATCCTTTGGGAAATCATAAAAAAAGTCTGTATACTTTTTAGGCGAGTCGTACACTTCGATCGTAAACCCTTCTTTAATTCCTAATTTCTTTGCTAGTGGTGTGCCTGAATATCCTACTGTTGCCATCTTTCTATTATGAGTCTTTAATTCTTCTAAAATAATATTCTTTTCCATTGATCAAAAAGAATAAAGTCTGCTTCACGATGAGCAGATATCTAGAATTTAACTTATAGTATTTTTGTTGTCAGTTCAAGCGTGTCACACTGATCTTGTCGAAGTGCAATCGAGAACAAAACAAAATGGAAAGCATTTTTATTTAATAAATTTTAGAATCTTGCCCTAACTCTTTAATGTTATCAATATTAATTTTTAGCACATACCAATCCTCCATTTTCTCTACAATTCCTGTAATATATGAAGGTTTTCCAACAAAAGATAACACTTGGTCATTAATAGGTTTTCCATTCAAATCTGTAAGCAAGAAATACTTGGCTACATTGTTTCCGTCTGTAGTAGCAAATACGGGCGGAATTCCACCAGAAATACAACGCACGGCACAACTTTTATGAATCTTCCCTTTCCCCGGTTTCATCACTCCAAAATAGCATTTTGGGTCAATAATTTCTCCCTGAAAGGTCATGCTACTAACTTCTTCTTTTAATGGAAGAATTGTTAGTGAATCATCTACTAAAGTTACTTTTTCTTCATTGGTAATTTGAATGAGTGTTTTTCCGTTATAATAAATCAAGTTTCCTTCAATTGATAATTTCTTACCATTTAAATCGGGAACTTCCTCTTGTATTTTTTCTAAAAATGGGTTCGCGCTCGATTTTCCAAAACCTAATAACAACACATTTTTAAAACTATCTTCTGCTACTTGAACTCGCAACATCGGATATGGGCTTTCATGAAAAACTCCTGTGATTTTTGTTGCCGTTGCCAATTCAAATGTACTGTTCTTAAATCGTTTCTGTGAAAAGCTAAAAATAAAAGCTCCTGAAACAATTACAAAAATTGCTAGAAATGTAAACTTTTTAATCGTCTTTTTTGTTTTATTTCCTAAACTTCCTTCGATGTAGGAAACATAAAATTCTTCATCTTTTTTCATGTTTAGACTTCTCTTAAATTACTACTTCTCGATACATTTATTAAAAAATACTCGAAGTGACATTCCGATTATTATGCCAGACGACCGTGTCACACTGAGCGTGTCGAAGTGCAGTCGAGACCTCATGATTAACAGGTTACCGGTTCTACTTCCGTTCCTTCTTCAAAAGCTTCTGGATTAATATATACAGTGCTTCCTTCTAGCTTCAATTCATAGGTGGCTACCTTTTCCGTAAATGGCGGCGGTGACTGACCATTCCCTGGTAAATATTGATACCCATGCCAAGGGCATGTAATACATCCATCAATCACTTTTCCTTCTCCTAAAGGCCCGCCTTGATGTTTGCACGCATTGTGGACTGCCGATAGTTTTCCTTCATATTTAAATACTGCAACACGTTCATTTCCAACCGTAAAAACCTTGGCTCTATCTTCTTCAATCTCATCAACTTCGCAAACTTTTAGCCATCCTTCATTTTCCACGGTCTTTGCCCCATCTATTTTACTTTCTTTGAAAGCTGCTAGTAAATGTAACGTTGTGATGGCAATAAACCCAACCAATAGAAGCCCGATGGTAAAAGGAGAGGTTTCTTGTTGAAATGCCCCTAAAAACACATGAGCAATGATTAACACATAAGCTAGATATACAAACATGTGCATTCGTTTCCAAACTTTAGCAGAAAGGTTTCCTAAGAAGAAATCGTGACTTGTAGAAGCCATCAAAAATAGAATCAACAACGCTAAAAATCCAAGTACTTGAAATGGAAAATTGGTTAAAGAACCATATTCCATATTCGAAGTGAAAATCGAATAGATTGGATTTACATCCCCTAGAGTATGAAATTGAAAAACAGAAAAGCCTCCATGTATCAATGCTGCTAAAAACATGCTCACCCCTAAATGTCTTCTGTTGTATAAAATGGGTAAAAACCGAGTGTTTAATCTACTTAATCGACCAATAATTAAGATGATGTGCAACATCAAAATTGCTAGAGAGCCAAAAGCTCTTATTACTAAGGTTTCTAGACTCGTTTCTGAATTAAAAAGCAACGTAATTGCTGCAAACAAAATGATGTATAGCAACATTCCAATCGCAACGACCTTATCGTAGGTTTTCTTGTGCTTATTCCATAACACTAGTTGATAATTTAACCCCATTAGAAAAGTAGTTTAGTGATTTCAACTTCTTTTATTGCATCAAAAATGACAATTCCCTGTGCCGCTGTATCGAGATTGAAATTATAAATACCAACAGTTGCTACTTGCCCTAAAAAGGTTCTTTTTTTTCCATTTTTATTGATTGAATATACAATTGATGACGGTGTTTTTAAGGGAGTCTTTACAATCACCTCTATTGAGTTTTCAAATAGATTGGCTTTGATTAATTCATTCTCAGCAACTTTTAACACATTCTCTTTTGAAGCTTGAACAACAATTTGTTTTGTTTCTTTTGTTCCTGAAAAATCTAAATTTCTTATTGAAAAGAAGACCAATACTGGAATTGCTATTGCAATCATTATCCAAGCAAACTTGTGAACTTTTCTTTGCCCTGATGTCATAATGAAACCGTTTTAGTCTTGAACAATTTTTTAATAAAAAAAGGCCATGTTGCCACCATTCCCGGAAAGAGTAAGACGCGAACCTTCTTCTTTGTCTCTTTCATCAAAGAGTCAATTTTAGTAGCTCCTATAAAGATAAAATACAGACCAAATAACAGTCCGATCAAAAAATAGATGGCAAGAAACCCTAAGAATATATTGATGATTGTAATCATGGTTTATTTTATTACTTTTTTATCATTCCGCACCTGTCTTATCGCCAGACAGGCTTGATGTGGAATCTAGTATTTCATTTTTTGGATTCCCGATTTGATTTCGACAAGCTCAGCCTGACACACAGGATGACGGCATTATATTAGATCAACATCTGTTATTATTTCCAATACTGCTGGACCAGATTGACTGTACATTTCTTTCATTGCAGATTCTAAGTCATCTTGATTTTCTACTCGTTTTCCCCAAGCCCCACAAGACTGTGCAAATTCTGAAAAGTTTGGATTTGATAAGGAAGTTTTCCAAACATCAAACTCTCCCGCTCTTTGTTCTTTAGAAATTTTTCCTAATTCGTGATTGTTCAACACAATTAGTTTTACATCCATATTGTATTTTACCAAGGTGGTAATTTCTGCTAGATACTGACACAGCCCACCGTCACCAGCTACTGCAACTACCGGCCTAGAGCCTTCAACTGCTGTCCATGCTCCAATAGCAGCTGGCAACGCAAATCCAATAGATCCTAAATAACCCGACATCAAGAAGTCTTGATTAGTAGGTTCAAAATAACGCCCAAATGAATAGGCATTGTTTCCAACATCTACACACATGACTGCATTTTCTGGAGTGAGTTTGTTCATGGTTTCAAAAACAGCGATAGAACTAACTCCATTATCCGAAGTTTCTAACAATCGTTTTTGTTTTTCTTCTTTCCAAATAGCCCAACGCTCAGCTATTTCAGAGGTTTGATTGACTGTGTTTATTTTTCCTTTTAGTTCTTCTTTAAAAATATCTAAAGTTCTTGAAATTTCACCATAAACAGCAACTTCTACTTGATGAAATTTACTCAATGCTAAGGGATCAAAATCAACTTGAATGATTGGTTTTTTTGGTGTGATTCCAGTATGATTTGAAAACGAAGCTCCGAAGACAATTAATAAATCGGCTTCATTCATAAACCAAGAAGCGATGGGTGTTCCACTTCTTCCTAAAACTCCTCCACCTAACGGGTGACTATCGGCAATCAATCCTTTTCCTTTGAATGTAGTTACTACTGCTGCGTTTAAAATTTCAGCAAATGCAACAACTGCTTTCTTATGTGCTCTAGCACCATGCCCCATAATAATCACTGGCCTTTTTGCCTTTTTGATTAATGAAACAGCATCATTTACGGCTTCTTTTGGTGGTGCAATCTCTAAGGATGTAATTCTGTTTTTTGGGCCTTTAGCAGCACTATTTGGTTTTGCTTTTTGTTCTTGAACTTCATCAGGAAACGTTAAATGCGAAACGTCTCGTTTTAAAATAGCATGTTTTATTGCAAGCGACATTAATTCAGCATGGCGACTATCACTTTGAACTCGTTGATTGAATTCCGCAACGGTACTAAACCCTTGTACTAAGTCGACTTCTTGAAAATTCCCTGTTCCAACGACCTGAGTTTTTACTTGTCCTGTTAATGCTAAAATAGGTGCTCTATCTACTTTCGCATCCCAGAGTCCCGTATATAAATTGGTCGCTCCCGGTCCAGCAATTGAAAAACAAGCAGCTGGTTTTCCTGTCAGTTTTCCATAGGCAGATGCTGCAAAAGCTGCTGCTCCTTCGTGACGAATTCCGTAAAAGTTTAAATTTCCTTTTTCTTCTTGTCTTCGCATGGCGTCAGCAAAACCTAGATTAGAATGCCCGACCATTCCAAAAACTTTATTCACTCCCCAATTCACCATGGTTTCTACCATGATATCAGAGACCGTCGTTTCGTGTGAAACTTCTTCTTCAACACCTACATAGACAGCGCCTTCTTCTTCTTTTACTTCAAACGTTTCAATCCCATCATCATATCCTCCTGGAGGCAATCCAGTACACGGATCGAAATCCCAACCATGCCATGGACAACGTAACAGTCCGTTTTCAATAGACCCTTCTCCTAAAGGTCCGCCTTGATGTGGACAACGATTGTCTAATGCGGAAAATTTTCCTTTGTAATGTGTTAAACAAATTCCTCTATGATTTGCCGTAACAGTTTTTACGCGACCTTCTGGAAGGTCTTTTCTGTTCTCTAAAACTTTATGCCAAACTAATTTTTTTTTGCTCATGATTAATAGGTTGATTCTTTATATTGATCTTGTCTTATTTTAACGGCTCTTAAAGAGTAAACAATGAGAAAGCTAATGGAAATAAATACGCTTAACACTCCTAAAAGCATGGTGATAATTCCCAATGTATTGGAAAAATTATAAAAATTTTGTAAACCTGATAGTATTCCTGAAGCAACCATAACGCCAGCTCCAATATATAATCCAACCAGGCCTTTATTTAATAATTTAAGTTGCTTGAGTTTTCTTTGACTAATCTGATCATTGCAAATCTCCAATTTCAATCGCTCTGCAATCTCATTACTCAAAGCTATTAATTGATTCGAAGTGGATAAAATTAACAATCCTATTCCTGGTAAAATCGTGATGGGTAAATACCAATGTTCCATTATTTCTTTAAGAGTTTTCGTACAACATTTTCTATGGTCAACCCTTGTACTAAAATTGAAAATACTACGACAATATATGTCGTAAATAAAATGACTTCTCGGACTTCACTTTCTGGTAAGGTTAATGCCAAAGCAATGGATATTCCGCCTCGTAATCCAGCCCAAGTCAATACACTTCTTTGTTTACTATTGGCTCTATTGGAGGGTTTTAAAAAGATATTCGCTAAGAAAATTGAAATATATCAAGATCCTAAAACAATCACAATGGCTGCTAAACCCAGTAAGAGGTGATCGACTTCAAATTTTAGTGCTACAATCTCTAAACCGATCAATACAAATAGTACCGCATT
>JAESUF010000390.1 GCA_016763215.1 Flavobacteriaceae bacterium | reverse complement strand
TTTCAGTATATTAAAGACACTTGTTATGAATAGAAAAAGAAGGCAGCTTTTTTCTTATGCAATCCACGAACTCTTACTATTTTTTGCGATTGTTTTATTAAATTCATGAGTGCTCCGTACGGTATTTAACGCATCGAGAATCGCTTTTATAGTGGTTCTTTTTTTATTCAGGTTTTACTCTTATTTCTCTTTGTTTTTTCATTCGTTTCCAGGCTAATTTATGGCGTTTTTTATACAGCCATAAGCATCCTAAATCCAACCCGAAATAAAAGAAACTAATACCACTTGGCGGATTTGCACTTGGTAAAAGGCTAAAGTAATCATAGGCAATACTTGGCCATTTCCAACATTCATAACCAGTTCCTGTGATTTCTAAAAAAACAATCGACAGATACATTGTTAAGTAAAACAAACGCTCCCTAGGTTTCTTGCGTAAAATTAATAAAGTTCCTACGGTTAGGATAAATCCAAACACATCACTTTTAAAAATTAAAAACAGTGTGGAGTAGACAATAATAATAGCAGTAAATACTTTTTCTACTGTTTTTACATGTCTTCTAGAAAAAGCTGTTTTGGTAAAATATAGCACGCTAATATATACCAATGCGTGCCCCATTGGGATGTAATGCGGTACATTCTCTAATCGATACGTATACATTCCTAATCCAACAGAAAACAAATATTCTCCTACATAACCAATTAATACTGCATAGACCATCAGTTCTCTAATCTTAGGAGATGCTCTCCAGAGTACACCAGAAAAGATAACAACCATTAAAACATTCGCGATCCACTGAGATTCTTGATACGTTTCTACAACATATTTACTATCAATAAATAGTCCAACAAAAATGTATAGAAATAAAATTCCTAAGGTTTTTAAAAATGCTGGAAAAAATGTTTTGGATCCTAATACACTCATACTCTAAGAAAAAATAGCTTTTCGTAATTTCTTTTTTATCTGCTTTGTAATATCTGTTGGATACGTTCGCTCTCCCATTAATATTTGTGTCATAACTTCGCAGATACGATCTCCATATTTTTTGATGAGAAAATTTCGAATGGTTTCATTCTCATAAAATAATTTTGACAAACGTGCCCCTGTTTTTAACTCGGGGATGAGCGTTTTATTCAATTTTGAATTGTAGATTTCTTCAGCCAGCTTTTCATCTAGTTTCGCTTCAACTATTGACTCTGCAGCCATGATTCCTGAAAAAATAGCATTGGAAATTCCCTCTGCCGTTAAAGGGTCTGCAAAACCGGCAGCATCACCTACTAAAAACACATTCTTTCGAACACATCCGTCTGTTCTTGGTGTTACAGGAATTTGAAAACCGTGCATGGTTTCACTAACGATCTCTGTAATTCCCAAAATATCTTCCATGTATTCACGATATAACTTCTTAAAATCGACCTTTACTCTTCTAAAGGAAGCAAGTCCAATCGACAAATGATTTTTCTTAGGAAAACACCAGCCATACCCCATAGGTATCGCATCAAAATCGAGGCGGACACTTTTAGACAATCGCTCAAAATCATCTGGAGTAACCTCAACTTCATATTCTAAGGCAGGAATCAACAACCGTGTTTCTTCCCAACCAGTGAGTTTTGCAGTCGTACTTAAGACTCCATCTGCAGCAATAACAAATTTGGTTTTTACATCTCCTTGGGAAGTGTGTAACGTAATTTCATCCTCAAAAGTGATGTTCTTTAGTATATGATTTTCAAGTAATGTAATTCCTGCTTCTTTCGCTTTGTCTACGAGAAATTTATCAAAATCGTCTCGCATCACCATACTAATCACAGGTTCATCTCTTTCAGAAACAACATGAACTCCAATCTTATTAAAAAATGCATCGACTCTAAAAAACTCTTTCTCTACAACGGAACTAACATCAAAAGGCATCTTTCTTCTTCCTCTATAGGCAAACCCTCCTCCACACGTTTTATATCTTGGCAAGGTCTCTTTTTCAATAATGACTGTAGAAATATTGTTCTCAGCAAGTTTAAGTGCCGCAGAAGCTCCTGCAGGCCCACTTCCAATGATTGCTACATCAAATCGTTTCATTCGGTTACATTTTTCACAAATATATCATTTTATAATTCCAACAAATAAAAATATCAACTATGATCTATTGAAAATAGATCGCATAAAAAAAGCCTCTCTTACGAGAAGCTTTTTTTATAGAGTATTCCTCTTTTATAATTGGTATCTTATTCTAAAGCTTATAAACCTAGGCAAGATAAATGTTTCATTTACGCTAAACAGTATATTGCTAATTCCAGTATTTATTCTAGACCCTGTTCCTAATAAATTATTTCCTTTGATTTCATATTCCCATTTTGCATCTCTGTCTTTTCTGTATGCCAGTGTAGCATTCCAAATTTTAAAGCTGTTCAATGGAGTTCCATTCTGTCTTACTTCATTGAAAGAAAAATTACTTCTAACAGTTACAGAGTTCCAAATATAAGCGTCGAAATTAATAGAAGGTGAATGCGTTGTAGACTTATTGTCTCTTGGGTTTGCACTATTCTCTTGAGTTTGGAAACTTACAGTATATCTTAAATCTACATTTGGAGCTTTTCTAAAATTCGTCCCCACACGAGTCACAAAGCTTTGAGATAACGATTTGTTAAGATTCTCCCTCCCGTTCAAAAATTGATAGCGAGTACTATAATTAACACTTGCTCTTTGCGAAATTTTTATCTTATTAAACGTCTTTTGAATAGATCCAAATGCGCTTAAATTTTCGTTATCAAAAGGAGAGTTTAAAGAAGAACTACTAGAAACTACCGATCCAGGTTGAAAATTAATATCTGTATTGATCTGATTAATTGTTTTTGAATATGCAATTCTTGCAAAAATATTCGTGTAATTGAATAAGTTAAAACTACTGTAATTCAAATTTAAGTTATGTGTAACAGCACTTGTCAACGTTGGATTTCCTGAGAAATATGAATTATAATTATTCGCAACGATACCTCTAGCAATTTGATTGACGTCGGTAAAATTTACTCGCTGACTGTAATTAAATCGTAAGCTTTCACTTTGTTTGAATTGAGCTCTGATATTCAATTCTGGTAAGATTTTCTGAAATTTATCTTCGAAAACCTCATTCGTAAATTGAGTGTTTTTTGCTACATATGAGTGTGCTGTAAATCCTGGAGTAAATGTAAAAATTCCTGATTTCAATCGATACCTCAATCCAACATAAACATCTGAGAATAAATAATCAGTATCATTTGTTACTTGTGGATCTGTAATTCCAGGAATTATTGGATTTGGATCAAAAATAGAACCATCGTCTAATATTTGATAAAATCTTGAATCGAAATTTTGTTTGCTATAAATTGTTCCTATTACAAAATTCAAATTACTCTTTGTATTTAGAATATTATAGTAGTCTACTTTTACATCAAATTGATTTGTCTTTACTTTTCTTGTTTGATTTAAGTTATAAAACAAATTATCTCTTATCAAACCTAAACCTTCTGCCGCATCATCGAAACCATCTGGATCTGCTGAGTTGTTATTTAAAGGGTCATTTTCTAATGAGGCATTGTAAAAAGGGTCTTCATCTTGCAATAAGTGTTTTGCTTCTAATGCAAAAATATTAGTCTCGTTTGCTGTATAGAAATAACTAAAGTTCTGATTGATACTATAGGGTGTTGACTCTTCAATTTGAGCAATATCACTTAATACTAATGAATTTACATCCTGTACTTGACGCTCTTTTGAAAATTTACCAATAATATCATAGTTCATTTGATTGCTGAAATTTTGCTTATAGATAGAACTAAATTTAAACACTCCAATATCACTTACTTGATTTGTAAGACTCTGCGTAAAATCATTTGGAATAGTTGGATCTACATAATCTCTTGAGGTATTTGATTTTAGTTGATTTTCATTATTACCATAAATTAGAAATCCACTCAAGTCTAGTTTTTTATTGGGTGCGTAACTAAAGTTTATCGCCGTCATTTTATTTGCAATCTTATTTGCATTTCTTCCGTTAGCAGACAAGAAATTTAAACTATTATTCCCTAAGCTAATGTTTGTTCCATTCGACTGACTTTGACTTCTAAAACCACCTCCAAAATTTCTAATATCTCTATTATTTAAAGCTACTTCTCCTAAATTATTAAGATCTCCAATTACATTAAGACTGTATTTCGGACTATAATAGAACAATTTAGGTTGCAAAAGGTATAAAGTCTCGTCTGGCGCATCACCTAGACCTGCTGTAACATCTCCAAACCAAAAATTCTTTTTCCCATCTTTTAATTTGATATTTATAGCAATTCTATCTTGGTTATTCTGAACGCCCTTAAGTTGACCTACATCTCCAAAATTTCTTAATACCTCAATTTTATCAATAGCATAGAAGGAATATTTTTGGTGGCTAACTTTGTATCTCCATCAAAGAAATCTTTTCCTTCAATCATTACTTTCTCCACCTTTTTTCCTTCAATCTCAATTTCCCCGTCCTCATTTACTTCTACTCCAGGGATATTTTTCAGGATGTCTTCTAGCTTCCGTTCACTTCCGTTTTTAAAGGAGTCTGCGTTGTAAACAATCGTATCTCCTTTAATGGTTACCGGCATTCTAGAAACTATATTAATCTCATCTAATGTGTTATCATATGCAAGTACTGCGTTCTTTACAAGGTCGACCTCTCCTGTTTTAAAAATCAAATTAGCGGAACTCATACCAACATAACTAATTCTTATATTGTAGATAGTATTCTTTCTTAAATCTAATTTGTAGTTCCCTTTGGCATCAGTAAAACCATAGGATGCAATTCTTTTGGCAATTGTATCAATCGCTACAACATTTGCCATTTCCAATGGGTCTCCAATGCTGTCTTTTACGACTCCAGTTAATTTTATTTGGGCACTAGTAATCCCACTAACCATAAAGATGGCTATTAATACTATTTTTTTCATTGTGTGTGTTTAGATTATTTTTTTTTAAGATCGACGACGTCCACCTCGACCACGTTTAAAACGCTCACGCATTTCTTCAGTCTTCTTTTTTACGATAGCATTGTATTTTTCTCTCGTTACTTTATCTCCTTTTCTTGGAGCTTTTATTTCTACTTTTTCTGATGGATTCAAAACAATCTCAGTACATAACATTGTTGTTCTTCCTGCGTTAATTTCAAGAATTAAACCTGGCAACCCCCAGTAATCTTCTGGACCTGTACTCACTGGTATTTCCGGTGTATACCAAGCCGTAACAGTTACAGTTCTTATTTTACTTTTTTCTTCAGTTTTCGTTTTCGTAGAATCTTTCTTTTGGTTATTTCTGTTTCTCCCAAAAGAAGAAAAGTCAAAATCATTATTTACTTTAATCATTGTTGCTTTATAGCAAGTATACTTCCCTATCTTTTTTGTTTCTGTCCCTAATTCCCATTTTGGTTGCTCCATCTTCTCCGTAATCAAGAATTTCTTCCCAAAAAACTCAGCAGATTCAATCATCTTTCCTTCTTTCGTGTTTTTATATACTGATCCACTACCTCCAAGTCCTCCAAAACGAAAACCTCTTCCTCCACCGGCACCAGGAGTTTCTAGTTTTGCTTCTTCTTTAAAATTTGATGCTGATTGATCAAAATTAAGAATGTAAGTTTTCTCTAAGAAATTTTTCATTCTTGACATGATCTGTTTTTTTCTTTGCTCAGTCATCTGACGTCCTCCAAAAGCATTTAAATCTACAGTGGTTTTAGACATGTAAACAGCTTTCCCTTGGAAACTTTTTTGCGAAAAAACTGTCATAGAAGAGACTAACAATAACAGTGTAAGTAGTTGTTTCATTGTTTTTTAACTTTATTTTTGTGAATTTACATCTTATAATATGCTATAAGACTTAAAAAAAAGCCAAAAGTTTAATCTTTAAAAAAAGAATTAAATAGAAACGTAGTCTATCCACCAATTCTTATATGAAATCCATTACCATCTCCTCGTTTACTTCTAGAACGTTCCATCATTTCTTTTGATTTTTCTCTAGAAATTTTCTCGTATTTATCTCTAGAAACTACCTTTCCTTTTGTGGGTGCTTCAATCTTCGCTCTATCAGACGGGTTTGTTACAATTTCTGTACATACTATTAATTGATCTCCATCTTGAATTTCTAAAATTAATCCTGGTAAGCCTCCATAATTTGCAGGACCATTACTTATGGGAACATCAGTAGTATACCATGCCGTAGTCGTTCTCATTTCCTTCGTTTCAACTTCTTTTGCTTCTCCGTCTACCATTTTCATTACCATGTTTTCAACTTCTCTTTCATAAATGGCTTTGTAGCAAGTATACTTCCCTATATTTTTTGTTTCTCCTGTTAATTTCCAATCATATTTTACCAGTTTGTCTTTTACTAAAAAGATTTTCCCCATTAACTCTGTCTTATTGGCAACGCTATTTTCTTTTATATTTTTATAAATAACATCGGTACCTCCTCCGCCTCCAAAGGCCATAACCATTACATCAGAACCAGAACGAACCTGAGGAGCACTTAATTTCACATCTTCTTTGTAAGTAGATTCAATTTTGGTGAAATTTAATGTGAATGTTTTTTGGAACATTTTTTGCATTTGTGCCTGCATTTTCTCTTCAAGACCTGGATTTTTCGCTATCATAGTACTATCCATTTTAAAATTGGTTTTCCTTGACGTTTTATAGGTAGCTTTTCCAAAATACCCTTGTGCAGATATTGAAATCGACAAGAATAATAACGCGATAAAGATTTTAATTTTCATTTATTTAATATTTAATTTATAGATTCTATATTTTTCAACAGTACAAATATGCAGATGAAATTACGACTCTTAAGTTAATGAGTGTTAACTAGTGTTAAGCGACTATTCTAATTCAACTTAACTACCTACCTTTGAGGCATGAAAACAAAAAAATACAACTGGATATTGTATTTAATCACCGCTACAATTATTACTACTATTGCGGTGCAATTCTATTGGAATTATAAAAACTACCAAGAGAATAAGAAACGGGTTACGAATGAGATACAAATAAGCTTGGACAATGCTATTGATGTATACTACTCTAATCTTTCTAAAAACAATTTCTTCGCCATTATTAATTCAGACACCATAAATCACAAATATGACACTATAGATCATAAAGGAATTACATCTCATAATTTATGGATAGCAGACTATGGCAATCAAATCAAACTCAATAAGGTTCGCCTAAAGTTTAATGCAAACAATGTCGGGAAATTTAAAGATACCCGAGGTCAATTAGATTCTTTGTTTAATACAGATAGTATTGTATCCATCTCAATTAGAAACAATATTCTTACAACAGGTGGCTCAAAAATGCATGCCTCTCTATATGATCAAAAAACTTCAGATAGTTTAAAGTTCATGAGAGGACTTCATGCTGTATATATAGCGTTGTCAAACGATATAATTGATTTCATAAAACTGGATTCTATAGTTGACCAGCAATTAAAAAGTAAGGGAATTCAAAGCTCGTTTTACTTTAACTATACAGACAGAGGTGTTTTAAAAGCGACTACTAAAAACAAACTCGATGAAAAATTAAAACTTTTCACAAACGCAAAGTCTACCTATTTGAGTCCATCACAAGAATTAAAATTGTATCATTCAGATCCAACTCTAGCTACACTAAGAAGGAGTTCTACTGGGATTCTACTTTCTTTTTTGTTATCGTTAACTGTAATCTCAAGTTTATTTTATCTATTAAAGATTATTAATAAACAAAAAGAGTTAGCAGAAATTAAAAATGATCTGATTAGCAATATCACTCACGAGTTTAAAACACCTATTGCTACTATATCTACGGCCATTGAAGCCATTGAAAATTTTAATGTAATTGACGATAAGGAGAAAACACAAAAGTATCTTTCCATGTCTTCTCTTCAGTTGAGCAAATTAAATCAGATGGTAGAGAAGCTGTTAGAAACTGCAACATTAGACTCTGAAAAATTAATGCTAAAAAAAGAACCTATTGATCTTGTAGATTTGGTTACTAAAATTACAAACAAACATGAATTGCTTACTGACAAAAAAATTAACTTCTCTTCTAATGTAAATTCTAAATGGCTGACAATAGATCTTTTTCATTTTGAAAATGCTATTTCAAATTTAATAGATAACGCAATAAAATATGGAGGCGACACCATTGAGGTAAATGTAAATTCTGTATTAAATAATACTGAGATTTCTATAGCGGATGATGGTGATGGAATTGAGAAAAATCAACAGGAAAAAATCTTTGATAAATTCTACCGCATTCCAAAAGGAAACAGGCATGATGTAAAAGGGTTTGGCATTGGACTGTACTACACAAAAAAAATTGTGGAAAAACATGGTGGCTTTATTCATTTAGTTTCTAATAATTTAGATACCGTTTTTAAAATTAGCCTACCAAATGAATAAGCTTATTAAAGTTGTTTTAGCTGAAGATGAACCTAGTTTGGGACAGATTGTAAAAGAGAGTTTAGAAACCAGAGGTTTTCAAGTTTTTTTAGCAAAAGATGGTGCCGAAGCATATCAATATTATAAAGATGTATCTCCTGAAATTTTAGTCTTGGATGTAATGATGCCTAAAAAAGATGGATTTACGTTAGCAAAAGAAATTAGAGAAGAAAACAATACTATTCCTATTATCTTTTTAACGGCTAAATCTCAAACAAAAGATGTTTTAGACGGGTTTCAACATGGAGGGAATGATTATTTAAAGAAACCATTCTCAATGGAAGAATTGATTGTTCGAATTCATGCCCTTTTAGATAGAATAACATTAAAGAACGATCATCAAAGAATTATTATTGGTGATTACATATTCAATTATACGAAGCAAAGCTTACATTTTTCTGATGAGACTATTTTATTAACCCATAGAGAATCTGAATTATTATTTCATTTACATCAAAAAAAGAATGAAATTCTTGATAGAACTTTTATTTTGAAAAAACTTTGGGGAGACGATGATTTTTTTAATGCGAGGAGTATGGATGTCTTTATCAGCAAACTACGTAAAAAACTATCGAAAGATCAGAATGTAAAAATCATTAACGTTCGTGGTTTTGGTTACAAACTAACAATTTAATCGCTTAGAATTCTAAATTTTGTTTACCTTTAAATCCCCTTTCTAAACTTTAGAATTCTTTAACTATGCATGTAGCCATCGCTGGAAATATTGGTGCCGGAAAAACAACTTTAACAAAATTATTAGCTAAACATTATAGCTGGAAACCCCATTATGAGTCTGTAGACGAGAATCCCTATTTGGATGATTTCTATGCAGAAATGGAGCGCTGGTCTTTTAATTTACAGGTATTTTTTTTAAATAGTCGTTTTCGACAAATCTTAGAATTAAGAAAAAGCGGTAAAAATATTATTCAAGATAGAACTATCTATGAAGATGCTCATATTTTTGCTCCCAACTTGCACGCCATGGGACTCATGACAAATAGAGACTACAGTAATTATAGTTCCCTTTTTGAATTGATGGAAAAACTCGTTACCCCTCCAGATTTACTCATTTATTTAAGAGCTGATATTTCTACGCTCGTTGGGCAAATTCACAAAAGAGGAAGAGATTATGAAAACTCTATCAGTATTGATTATTTAAGCAGATTAAATGAACGTTATGAAGCTTGGATTTCTACCTATAAAAAAGGAAAGCTTTTAATTATTGATGTAGACAATTTAGATTTCGTAGACAATCAAGAAGATTTAGGCTATGTTATTGACAGAATTGACGCGCAAATTAACGGTCTATTTTAACGAAAATACACCTATCATAAAAAACGAAAGGTCGCTGTTAAGCGACCTTTCTCATTAAGCTTAACAGCTTAGCCGGAAATAATAATGTCCCCCAACATTTATTATTATTTGCCCGGCTTTAACTTCAAAAGTTTATACATTTTGTAATCAAACTTTTTGTTTTGTTTTTCTTTTTTATTGATTATTCCCTTAAAAAACAACATTGATAAAATAATTACGACCAATAAAAATGCAAAGATCATTTCATATAATTCCTCCACTTGTAGAACGCTACTGATATAAAAAGCTAAAAAACTAGTCGCCATAAATAAAATCCCAAAAAAAAGAATCAGTCTATTAAATAATGAAATCTTATTTTTATTTATATGAATCTTTTCCTGTAGGTATTCTAGTGTCATCTGTTTAGTCATGATGTAATCTCTTTTACATTCTTATGACACACCTTTTATTTATAGGTCACATTTTTTTGAAAAAATTATTTAAGGATTGTAATCTGGCTATCAACAATGTCTTTGATAGGGAATACAATTTTCTCTTCTGAGGTAACAACTACAAAGCATATATTGTCTATAGATTCTACAACTCCTTCAATATCTTTGATCCTGATTTTTTGCCCAATTTGTAGATTTTTCCTTGAATAATAACCAAATAAGAGTCTCTTAATTATATCTCTAGACCCAAGGCCAAAAGCAATAGCAAAAGATAATAAGACAGATCCTATAACTAACGTTAGGTTACTTTTAATAATCCCTGTATCAATTCCTGCCTGATCGAATGCTGTAATAGACAGAAAAACAACGATCAAGTAAAACGCAATATTCCCTACCAAATTCCCTCCTGTAATTTCTAAGGATTTAAACATCGAATTAATAGCTTTCTTTACTAGAGTCCCTATATATACTCCAGTAACAAAAATTGCCAGTGCCGTTAACAACCTTGGTAAATAAGCAAAGAATGCACTAATTCCTTCTGAAACGACATCCAGTCCAAAAATACCTGAACCTGCCATTACAAATATTAAAATTAGAAACCATTTTAAAACCCCTAAAATAACCTTGGTCAGTACAATATTGATGGTTGTATTCCCGAAAATTTCGGTTTCATTTAATTTTTTAGACCATTCATCTATTTTGGTTTTACTCAATGCTTTTTTTATCAGCCAAAGAAAAATTTTGATGAAAATCCATGATATTATAACAAACCCAATAAATCCTAAAACCTTTGGTAATGATGCCACAACATCTTCTAATATCTTTTTAAAGGGAGCGATTATATCAATCTTCAATCCTAGTAGTGCACTCATAATGTTGAAATTTAAGTTAGTATGTGTTTTAATTAGTCTTTCTTTTTTGAACCACCTCCATTGAGGAGATCGCCAATTGTATTTGGGTATTTAACCACAAACAAATCAGCAATATCAATTGTTAGCTTCACTTTTGCTATATCACCAAGCACCTTCTTCTTAAGTGCCTTTGGCACTTCTTCGTGGTGTAATATTTTCTTAAACGGATCTTCCATACTTAGAATCCTTTACAAATTTGTGATACTTTTTCTTTGGCTCTTTTAAGCCTCATTTTCACTGCACTTTCACTTAATTCTAATACCTCAGACAATTCTCTAATAGATATGTCATCTTGGTATTTCATTAACAAAATCATTTTATCCTTCGGATCAATTATCTTCAATGCTTTCGCTAATTGATCTGATTTTAAAGCAAACAATGCAGCATCATCTATTTCATCTTCAGAAACATTATCCTTTACTTGATCCGTTACTACTGTAACCCTCTCTTTCTTTTTATTTGTATTCCTTTGCACATAATTGACACAAAAATTATAGGTAAAAGAATACAACCAAGTAGAAAACTTAGCAGTCCCCTTAAAGGTTCTTAGCTTTATAAACAATTGAATGAAAACATCGTGCGTTAAATCTTCTGCTTCTTCTTTATTTTTAGAGAAGCCATAGCATTTATTATAGACCACAGAAACATAACGATCATAAAGAGTTGCAAATAAATGCGTATCGTTGGTCTGAACTATTTTAAAAACTAGTTCTTCATCAGTAAGTTGTTCTAGATCTATTGCCTTCAATTGTTAATTAAAACTTGATATCTAAGTTTAGACACACTTTTTTCAAAAAGTCACATTAAAAGGTAAGAATACATATTAGTTATACAAAAAGGCAAGTTGCATACTTATGTAAAGCTTATAAACAAAAAAGCCACTTTAAAAAAGTGGCTTTTTTTGTGAATTTTACTCCACTTGAATGATAGATGTCCCCCAACCTCTATTCATTCGATTCTAAATCTCAAATTATTAACATATGTTAATATTCAACAAATATAAAAATAAAGAACTTAATCTCAATAATTAAGTTCCTTTTTTTTTAACTACTAGAATCTTAAAAAAATAATATCTTTTTTGTAACATTTATGTTACCTCTTCCGTATAATGAATTGTAACGATAGTATTAATACTAAAAACAATCCTACAAATTAGATGAGACAACTTAAAATCACAAAGCAGGTAACTAACAGAGAAACGGCTTCATTAGATAAATACCTACAAGAAATAGGTAAGGTAGATTTAATTACCGCTGATGAAGAGGTTGAATTAGCACAACGGATTAAAGCTGGAGATCAATTAGCTTTAGAGAAGTTAACAAAAGCTAATTTACGTTTTGTGGTGTCTGTGGCGAAACAGTATCAAAATCAAGGATTAACTTTGCCTGACTTAATTAACGAAGGAAACTTAGGATTGATTAAAGCAGCAAAACGTTTTGATGAAACTAGAGGTTTTAAATTTATCTCATATGCTGTATGGTGGATTCGTCAGTCGATTCTTCAAGCGTTAGCAGAACAATCTCGTATCGTTCGTTTACCATTAAATAAAATTGGATCGATTAACAAGATCAATAAAATGTATGCTTTCTTAGAGCAAGAAAATGAGCGCCCTCCAAGTGCTGAAGAAATTGCTAAGAAATTAGACATGACAGTAAATGACGTAAAAGAATCTATGAAGAATTCTGGACGTCACGTATCTATGGATGCACCTTTAATTGAAGGTGAAGATTCTAACCTATATGATGTATTGAACTCAGGGGAATCTCCAAATCCAGACAAAACCTTATTACACGAATCTTTACGTATTGAAATTAACAGAGCGTTGGAAACGTTAACTCCACGTGAAGCTGACGTTGTAAAATTATATTTCGGTTTAGGAGAGCATCAACCAATGACTTTGGAAGAAATTGGAGAGACTTTCGATTTAACTCGTGAGCGTGTTCGTCAAATTAAAGAAAAAGCAATTAGACGATTAAAACATACATCAAGAAGTAAAATTCTGATGACTTACTTAGGTTAACAATCATAGATTGTTTTAGGTATCTCACTCATACCGAAATCTAAATCATTGTCAATAAAACATGAAAAACTCTCGAAAATTCTTCGGGAGTTTTCTTTTTTATATGCCTATTTTTACACAAAACATAACAACTGACTACATGAGTAAATTAATTGCACCTTCAATTTTAGCTGCCGACTTTGCAAATCTACAAAGAGATATTGAAATGGTAAATGCTAGTGAGGCCGATTGGTTTCATATTGACATTATGGATGGTGTTTTTGTTCCTAATATTTCGTTTGGAATGCCTGTTTTAAAAGCTATCTCTAAACATGCAAAAAAACAATTGATGTTCATTTTATGATTGTAGATCCTGACAAATACATTAAAACATTTGCCGATTTAGGAAGCAATATACTTACTGTACACTATGAAGCATGTACGCATTTACATAGAACATTACAAACAATTAAAGTAGAAGGCA
>JAESUF010000389.1 GCA_016763215.1 Flavobacteriaceae bacterium | reverse complement strand
TCCTACAATAGTTTTTTAAAAAAATTAATACGCCTTTGCAAATAACACTCTCCTACCTGACTCCTTGCCCGTTAAGACACATTTACCAAGTTCATTTTTAGCATCATTTGGAATACATCGGATGGTTGCTTTTGTTAATTCTTTTATCTTGTCTTCTGTTTCTGTCGTTCCGTCCCAATGTGCTGAAACAAATCCACCTTTATTTTCGATAACTTCTTTAAACTCATCAAAAGAATTTACTTCAGTAATATGGTCATTTCTATACGATACTGCTTTGTTAAATAAATTTTCTTGAATTTCCTCCAACAAATTAGCTACATAGTCTACTACATCATCCTGAGAAACAGTTTGTTTCTCTAAAGTATCTCTACGTGCTACTTCAACAGTATTGTTTTCTATGTCTCTATTTCCTATTGCAATTCTTACCGGAACACCTTTTAATTCATATTCAGCAAACTTGGCTCCAGGTCTATATGTATCTCTATCATCAAATTTAACTGAAAGACCTTTCGATCTTAATGACTTCACGATTCCGCTTACACGTTCAGAAATTACTTGTAGTTGTTCTTCTCCTTTATAAATAGGAACAATCGCCACTTGAATTGGAGCTAGCTTTGGAGGCAATACCAATCCCAAATCATCAGAGTGCGTCATTATTAACCCACCAATCAAACGTGTAGATACTCCCCAAGAAGTAGCCCAAACATATTCTTGTTTTCCTTCCTTAGAAGTATACTTTACATCAAAAGCTTTGGCGAAATTTTGTCCTAAAAAATGAGACGTTCCAGCTTGTAACGCTTTCCCATCTTGCATTAGCGCTTCAATTGTATAGGTCTCATCTGCTCCTGCAAAACGCTCGCTTTCAGATTTAGAACCTTTAATAACTGGCATTGCCATAAAATCTTCAGCAAACTCAGCATATATTTCTTGCATTTGCTTTGCTTCTACCAACGCTTCATTTTTAGTTGCATGCGCTGTATGCCCTTCTTGCCATAAAAACTCTGCAGTTCTTAAAAACAAGCGAGTTCTCATTTCCCAACGAACAACATTTGCCCATTGATTAATTAACAATGGCAAATCTCTATAGGATTGAATCCACCCTTTATAGGTACTCCATATAATGGCTTCAGAAGTAGGTCTTATAATTAGCTCTTCTTCTAGTTTCGCTTTAGGGTCAACTCTTAATTTTCCTTTATTATCTGGATCGGTTTCTAATCTATAATGTGTTACAATTGCACACTCTTTTGCAAAACCTTCAGCATTTTTCTCCTCTGCCTCAAACAAGCTTTTTGGAACAAGTAAGGGGAAGTATGCATTTTGATGACCTGTTTCTTTAAACATCCTGTCTAATTCTGCTTGCATTTTCTCCCAAATAGCATACCCATACGGTTTAATCACCATACAACCTCTTACAGCAGAATTTTCTGCTAAATCAGCTTTTAGTATAATTTCGTTATACCATTTTGAATAATCTTCCGCTCTCTTTGTTAACTTCTTACTCATAACCTAAACTTTGGCACAGATGTTGTTAATTATTTGTTATAAAATATTTAGTAAATTTGTTTACACTCAAAAAACCAGAGCAAAACTAAGGCATTTTGAGCAGAGACAAAGAAAGATTTTCAATTTTTAGCTATCTATTTTATGTTATTAATAATCTCTTAAGAAATTAATTATGAAACTAAATTACTCTAAAAGAACCTTTTCAACATATCTACTCTCTCTTTTTGTAGTTGTCTTGACTTCTTCATGTACAATTTATCAAAATGTTCCAGATGACGATGGTATTTATTCTTCAGAAAAAAAGAAAACTAGAGTAATTGCAGAAAATAGTAATGAACATAAAGAATATGAAAAGAACTATTTCACCAAAGAATTAGAAAAATTTGAAGACATCGATGGCTCAGATGTTCTAACGGATATAGATAATTATAGCTCTATAAACGATAGCATTTCAGAAGTTACTGTTAATTATACCCCTCAAGCTTGGGGATATGGTGATGATCAAGACATTGTTATTAATATAAATTTAAACAATGGCTACAACTGGGGTGGTGGATACTGGAACTATTGTAATCCTTATTATGGATATGGTTTTTACAACTCTTGGTATTCTCAAAGAAACTATTGGGGATGGTTTTATCGAGGATATCGCAATAGACCATATTGGGGAAGTTATGGACATGGCGGATTTTCAGCTTACGAGTATTATCGTTTTAGAGCAAACAGTCGCTATTACGCCTATAGTAACTCGAGATATGGCAGAAGAGGAAATACATATAGCAACCGTTACGCCTCAAGAAATACCGCTTCCAATAGCAATTCTATTTACTCAAGATCTAGAAGAGCGTCTACTACTAACACAAGAATTTCAAGCGTATATAGAAGGGGCAGCCAAACGATAAGAGGTAGAAATAGCACTACAACAAAACCTACTAGTAGAAGTAAACCACGCATCTCTAGAGGAAACAGCAATACTAGCAACACCCGAGGAAATACAAACACTAGGTCTAGAAGTGGAACTCGTTCACGCGTTAATAGATCTTCCACAAGAAGTTCCTCAAGATCAAGAGGTTCATCTGCAAGAAGTTCATCGAGAAGTTCATCCTCTAGGGGCTCTTCTTCAAGAGGGTCTTCTTCAAGAGGTTCATCAAGAAAAAAAGGTTAATACTTAATCAAACAACATGAAAAAAATTATTCTTTTTGTGACTTTGGTCGCAGTAAATTTTACAGCCCAATCTCAAGCATTAGGATACGAAGATCTATCCATTTTATTTTCAAGAGATGATGGAAATGGTAGTGCTCGTTTTATATCCATGGGCGGTGCTTTTGGAGCCTTAGGTGGCGATGTTAGTTCTATGACTATCAATCCTGCTGGAATATCAGTATTCAATGGCAGCCATGCATCTATCGCCTTTCAAGCAAGGAGCACAGAGTATCTAACAAATTATTACGGGAGCTCAATAACTACTCAGGAAGACTATTTCAGAATAGCCAATGCAGGCGCTGTTATTTCTTTTGATGCTGGTGGAAATGGTGAATGGACAAAAATAGCACTCGGCGTAAATTATAGAATTCTCACTGATTTCGACAACACTTTTGTTGCAAGTGGGAATAGCGGTTTTGCCTCTTTTGACAGTTTTCCTCTTGATAATAGCACAACTCCAATTGTTTACAATGTTGCTGAGAACCAACAATTCACTAATATATATAATGGAGAGATCTCTGAATTAAACCTTGGTTTTTCGGGAGAGTATCAAGGAAAACTGCATGTAGGTGCAGGGATTAACTTTTACGACCTTAACTTTAGTCAGCGAGGAATTTTGTATGAGACTAATAACGATGGAAATGGCAATACATTGGACGCTCGATTTTACCAGGAGAATTTTACTACTGGAACAGGCTTTTCTTTAAGTGCTGGTTTTATTTATAAACCTTCAAACGCTTTTAGATTTGGGTTTAGCTACCAATCTCCTACTTGGTTTACAGAAATCTTAGAAGAGTCTAACATTACTAATAATGACGGATTCTTTGGAGACACAGAAATTGAAGTGAGTAATGACAATGTTATATATGACAATACTGTTGGAGGGAATTTACCTTTTCAAAGCTTTATTTATAAGTTAAAAACACCTAGTAAACTCACTGCAAGCGCAGCAATTATTTTTGGAAAAACAGGATTAATCAGTTTAGACTACTCAAGAAGAAATTACCAAGGATTAAATCTCTCAGGTGATAATTTCTCTGTAGAAAATTCATTCTTCGATAATCAATTAAGAACAACAACTTCACTGAATGTAGGTACTGAATGGAGATTTAATCAATTGAGTATTCGAGGTGGACTTAAATTTGAAGAAAGTCCTGATGCAAATGCTTTAAATACAGACAATGTAGAAGGTTATTCTTTAGGGATAGGGTACAATTTTGGAAATTTTAAAATTGACCTTGCCATGAGCAACAACAACCGAACAGGAATTTATAATTTCTATCCACAATATAGTAGCCAAGTTAATGCTGCTGATGTAAAAATTGACAACAGCATATTAACCGCTGGAATCTCTATTAGTTTATAAAGAATTACCCCTATTATAAAAAAAGGTTCTCAAGTTTTTGAGAATCTTTTTTTATATCCCTAAAATTATGATGCATTCACTTTTTTTGCGCTAATTTTGCATTTCATTTATCAATAAGAAAAAATGAGTTCACAACGTATTACAATTCAGAACACTAATACTGATAGCATCCTGAAATTTGTCAGCAATCAAATTTTAATCAACGGAGGAAGTTATGAGTTTAATAATATAGATGAGGCTAAAAATTCACCTTTAGCACAGCAATTATTTTATCTTCCTTTTGTAAAAAAAGTGTTTATTACTGCGAATTTTATCGCTATTCAACGATTTGACATTATTGAATGGGCTGATGTTCAAGAAGAAGTAAGAGAACAAATAGAAGCCTATATTGAAAAAGAAAGTATTGTTGTTAACGAACTAGAAAATACTTCAAAGAAAGAAGCCATTGAAGTGTATGCTGAGGTAACACCAAATCCTTCTGTAATGAAGTTTGGCACAAACAAAGCTTTAACGGCTACAGATGTTGAATACACAAATATTGAGGAGGCAAGTAAATCCTCTCCTTTAGCACAAAGTCTTTTTAACTTTCCTTTTGTGAAAGGTGTTTTTATTTCAGAAAACTATATCTCAGTTACCAAATATGATGTTGTAGAATGGGATGACGTTTATACTGAAATCAGAACATTTATTCGAGCTTACTTACAGGATAATAAAACTATTATTCAAGAACTTCCAGCTATTAAAACAAAAGATACTGAAGCGGAAAGTAAGCCTATTATTTTAGAAGGTATTCCTGCTAAAATAGCAGATATTTTAGACGAATATATTCGTCCAGCCGTTGCTTCTGATGGTGGAAACATTGCTTTTAAATCGTACGATGAAGAAAGCAAAGTAGTAAGCGTTATCTTACAAGGAGCTTGTAGTGGATGCCCGTCGTCTACGGCTACTTTAAAGAATGGAATTGAAACCATGTTAAAAGAAATGCTTCCAAATCAAATTAGCGAAGTTGTTGCTATTAACGGATAAGGTACACCATGTCAAAAATCATCAAACCATACAAAGATTCTGACCTAGGAAAGAAGGAGCAAGTTGCTACAATGTTTAACAACATTTCTAAAAACTATGATCGCTTAAATAGAGTTATTTCATTTGGAATTGATGTAAGTTGGAGAAAAAAAGTGGTCAAAATTGTTTCAAGAAACAATCCGAAACAAATTTTAGACATTGCTACAGGCACGGGTGATTTAGCGATTATGATGGCAGAACTAAATCCAGAAAAAATTACTGGTTTGGATATTTCTGAAGGAATGTTAGAGGTTGGCCGAGAAAAAATTGCCAAAGCAAATTTGAATGTGCAAATAGAGATGGTGGTAGGAGACTCTGAAAATATGCCTTTTGAAGATAATACTTTTGATGCCATTACAGTTTCTTTTGGAGTTCGGAATTTTGCAAATCTCAATAAAGGGCTTACAGAGATTAGACGAGTTTTAAAACCTAATGGAACTTTTGTTATTCTAGAAACTTCAAACCCTACAAGATTCCCTTACAAACAAGGATATAAGATTCACACTTCTTTTATCTTACCAATTATTGGAAAGATTTTTTCAAAAGACAAAGTTGCCTATTCCTATTTAAGTGAATCTGCAAATTCTTTTCCTTTTGGAGAAGCACTCGACAATATTTTACAAAAAAATGGGTTTATCAATACAGAATACAAACCTGTTACATTTGGAGTAGCAACAATCTACTCTGCTACAAAATAGCATGAAGAAAACACTTTTTATACTTATTGCATTACTATATATAATTCCGGTATCGTCTCAGATATTTCAAAAGAGGAATCGAATGAATGTAGATAATTTACCCACTTTTGATGAACCTAAATTTCATTATGGTTTTTATTTAGGTTTGAATTACAATGATTTTAAGGTAAATTTAAAGCCTAGCAACTTCCCAAATGCCAGTATTGAAGTAAAACCAACCCCTGGCTTTAATGTTGGGATGATTGCCGATTTTCGTTTACATAAAAACATCAGTTTACGTTTTGAGCCTGGACTAATGAGTAACTCTAAAACGATTTACTTTAATCACTTATTAAACGCAAGAGATAGTGTTCGAGAAATAGGTTCAACGTATTTACATCTTCCATTGGTTCTTAAATTTAGCACCAATAGATGGAATAATATAAGACCTTATGTGGTTGCTGGAGTTTCTTATGATCATAACTTCTCTAGCAACCAAGATAATTCTGATGACAACCTAAGTGGTGAATTCAGGATGAAGGCAACAAATTTCATGTATGAACTTGGAATTGGAATTGATATTTATCTCTACTATTTCAAATTCTCTCCTTCTATTCGTGGAATTTTTGCAATGAATCGTGAATTGGTTGATGATAATGATCCGAATAGCCAATGGACCTCACCGATTAATGTCTTCTCAACACGAGGTGTTTTTATCAATTTTGCCTTTGAAGGAGGTTGGTAAACTATATTACCTTCTAAATTCACTTAATAAGATCGCTGTTGCAGTAGCTACATTTAAGCTTTCAGTTTGTTGAAGAGTACCAAATCGAGGAATGGAAATTTTGTTTTTTACACTATTTTTTACTGCTTCAGAAACACCATTCGCTTCATTACCCATAATTAAAACAGCACATTCCTTTGGTAATTGTGTTTTGTAAACATTTTCGCCATCCATGTCCGCTATAAAAGTCGGCAGGCTTGTCTCAAGCAAAAAATCTTCTAAATTCAAATATCGGACAGAGACTCTTGTTAAAGACCCCATGCTTGATTGCACTACCTTAGAATTATAACAATCAACCGTATCCTTGGAGCAAATAATTTCGGATACTCCAAACCAATCACAAAGTCGAATCATCGTTCCTAAATTCCCTGGATCATTGACAGCATCCAACGCAAGAATTAAGCCTTTCGATTCGGCGGCTTCTAGGTTTGGTATTTTAAAGATCGCAACTACTTTATTTGGAGTGACTAAACGGCTTATTTTCTTCAATTCTACCTCAGTTATCTCAATAAAATCGGTAACTTCATCAAAAATATTGTCTGTAGAAAAAAGTGAAATGAGTTCGCAGGAAGAATTCAAAAATTCTCGAACAACTTTCACGCCTTCAACAACAAACATTTCATGCTTCTGTCTATACTTTTTTTGATGTAAACTTGTTATACGTTTTAGATGATTCTTAGATAGTCCCATTAACTTTTTAAGTTAGCTAATAATTAATTGATAATCAAAAATTTAAACTCTATATACCAGCATAAATTATTATTAAAAGCACCTCTTGAAGGTTTTTATCTGGATAAAGCCTTCAAAAATAGTATTTTTGATTTTGTATTGCGAATTCGTTTCATGAAAAAACTCTTTTTTTTTCTTTTAGTGACTCTCTTTTTAATCGGATGTAATTCCGTAAAAAGAGTAAAAGACAGTGAGCGCTTACTCACAAAGAATACTATTATTGTGAATCAAAAAAAGAATTCCAATTCAGAATTGAATGATTTGATTGATCAAAAACCAAACAGTAAAGCCTTAGGAATTCCATTATCACTTTACTTCTACAATTTAGGAAATAAAGACAAGCCTAAGACAGCTTCAGAATGGGGAAAGAAAAAGCCTAAAACGTATAATTTTATTAAAAATATTTTTTCTGAAAAACAGAGTATTTCTTATGCGAACTCAATGATTGGGTTTAATAATTGGTTTTTAAGAAATGGCCAAGCTCCCGTAATTATAGAAGACAAAAAGACAAAAAAAACACTTAGAAACTTAATCACTTATTATAAAAATTTAGGATACTTTAAAGTAAATGCTTCTGCTAAAAAGGATAGTGTTGGAAATAAGAAAGAGACCATTACGTATTCTATTAATACAGGAAACCCTACATTTTTAGACACTATTACTACAAAAATTAATTCTCCTGTGTTAGATTCTTTGTACAAAATCGAAAAAGAGTTTTCTTTTTTAAAGACAGGCGATCAATATAATAATGACAATTTTATTAAAGAGGCTAAAAGAATCATAAAGCTTTTTAGAAACCATGGAGTCTATAATTTTACAGAGAAAGGTCTTGGCTTTTACAATTTAGATTCTACTAACAACAATTATAAAACCAATGTAGAGACTCTTGTTAGAGATGGTGATGATGTATTCAAGAAAGATGGAAGTTCTGTTTTAAAACCATATAAGATTCATACGTTACGAAAAATCAACATAGTTACAGACTATGCTTTTAACAAAAAAGACGAGCCTTACTACAATTTTGTTTCCCATAATGGGCTAGATTTCTTTGCAAATGAAGAGGTTCGGTACAATCCGAAAATTTTATCAGAATCTATTTTCTTAAGACCGGGCCAAGTATATACAGACACCTTACGGAATTTGACTCGGAAGCATTTAAAATCATTACGGAATTTTAAAACCGTAACTATTAGTTATGATACTATAAATGGGATTGAAAATCAATTGGATGTAACTGTTTTTTTAACTCCTATAGAGAAATATACTCTTGGAATAGAAACGGAGTTAACCCATTCTAACATTAGAGATTTGGGTATTTCTGGTAAATTTTCAATTATCAATAGAAACACATTTAAGGGAGCAGAAATTTTTAAACTCTCATTTTTAGGATCTTTTTTCAATGCCTCACAAGATGCAAACAAAGCTGGAAGCCTTTTCAACTCATGGGAAATTGGAGCAGACCTCTCCTTAGAAATTCCACGACTTTTAGCTCCTTTTGGACTTAACAAACTGGTTCCAAAACACATGTCACCTAGAACCATGCTAACTTTAGGTACCAGTATTCAGAAAAATATTGGGCTGGATAGGCAAACAATAACTGGATTAATTGATTACAAATGGCAGTATACTCCTAAGAAAACAATTCAATTAGAAATTTTCAATACTCAGTATGTAAAAAACCTTCAAATTGGCAATTATTTTGACATCTATAATTCGGAATACCAAAAACTCAACAGTGTTGCGCAACAGTTTTTTAACGACTCAAATTATATGTTGGAAAGACAAAGTGAAACCGTAAGTTTTATGAGTACCGTTTTTAACGATTCTAATTTTCAAACAGCAAATCCACAAGCTTATCAGGACAATTTGAATATTCTAGACCGCTATAATATCATTACCTCTGACTTTTTAATCCCAACTATTGCTTACTCATATACTTACAATGATCAATCAAACTTTAGAGATAATAATTTTTCCTTCTTCAAGTTTAGAATTGCTAATGCTGGAAATATATTAGGTCTTACTTCTCAAAAAAGAAATAGCAACAATAGAAAAACTTTTTTTAATATTCCACTTGCCCAATACTTTAAAATAGATGTTGAGTATAAAAAATTCTGGGAAGTAGATGATAATTCAGTATTTGGAATTCGTAGTTTTTTGGGAGCTATTATTTCTTATGACAATTCTGATATTCCATTTACTAAAAGTTATTTTGCTGGTGGATCTAATGATATTAGAGCTTGGCAAACGTATGATTTAGGGCCAGGAACCAGAAATTCCGGATTGGAATACAATATTGGTAGCTTAAAGTTTCTAACAAGTGCCGAATATCGTTTTAACTTGTTTGGTAGCTTAAAAGGTGCATTTTTTATTGATGCTGGAAATATTTGGGATATTACAAACTCCATCTTCGCAGAAGACGAAGCTAAATTTGATGGATTTAAATCTTTAAACGACATTGCTGTAGGCTCTGGTTTTGGTCTTCGATATGATTTTAGTTTTTTAGTCTTTAGACTCGATCTTGGTTTTAAAACTAGAGAGCCTTATTTACGTGGTAAAAAATGGTTTCAAAATTATAATTTTTCAAATGCTGTTTACAACATCGGAATTAACTATCCTTTTTAAGTTCATTTTCCGATATCGATTTCGCTTTTTTTTCACCTTCTGAAGCTTAAAAACAGCCTTTTTTATTACTTTTGATACTTTAATCACAACTATTAAAATTTAAACAATGAGTCATAATATAAAACCAGGTGTTGCCACTGGTCAAGAAGTACAAGCTATTTTTAAACTAGCCAAAGAAAAAGGTTTTGCACTACCTGCTGTAAATGTTGTTGGCTCAAATACAGTTAATGCAGTATTAGAAACTGCAAAAGATTTAAATTCGCCTGTTATAATTCAATTCTCGAATGGAGGAGCACAGTTTAATGCTGGAAAAGGACTGTCTAATGAACAACAAAGGTCAGCAATTCTTGGTGGTATTGCTGGAGCCAAGCATATACACTTGTTAGCTGAAGCTTATGGAATCCCTGTAATTCTGCATACAGACCATGCAGCAAAAAAGTTATTACCATGGATCGACGGATTGTTAGATGCTAGTGAAGAGCATTTTGCAGCTACAGGAAAACCTTTGTATAGTTCTCATATGATTGATTTATCTGAAGAGCCTATCGAAGAGAATATCGAAATTTGTAAGACTTACTTAACTCGAATGAGCAAAATGGGAATGACTTTAGAAATAGAGCTAGGAATTACTGGTGGAGAAGAAGACGGTGTAGATAATTCTGATGTAGACGTTTCTAAATTGTATACGCAACCTGAAGAAGTTGCTTATGCATATGAAGAATTGATGAAAATTAGTCCTCAATTTACAATCGCAGCTGCTTTTGGAAATGTGCATGGTGTTTACAAACCTGGGAATGTAAAATTAACACCAAAGATTTTGAGAAACTCTCAAGAGTATATTTCAAACAAATACAACGTTCCACAAAACACAATAGATTTCGTTTTCCATGGTGGATCTGGTTCTACCTTGGAAGAAATTAGGGAAGCTATTGGGTATGGTGTTATTAAAATGAACATCGATACCGATTTACAATTTGCTTTTACAGAAGGAGTTCGTGATTATGTAACAGGAAATGTTGAGTACCTAAAAACTCAAATTGGAAACCCAGAAGGAGCGGAAGTACCCAACAAAAAATACTATGATCCTAGAAAATGGATTCGAGAAGGAGAATTAACGTTCAAAGCACGTTTAAAAAAGGCCTTTGAAGACCTTAACAATGTAAATACGCTATAAGTTAAAAATATTTCACGCACAGTTACGTCTGGTTAAATGGCCTTTTAATTACAAAATTGTCAATTTTCCAGACTTTCTTTTTTTAGTTGGCTACTTAAAAATTAATAAACTAAATTTGTCGGCTGGCGCAACACGAATAAGAACAAAAGTCGTCAAGAATAAAACAGACAACTAATTACTATAAGTATGGCTTGGTTTAAAAGAAAAGACAAAGGAATTCATACACCTACGGAAGCAAAAAAAGATACTCCAAAAGGATTGTGGTATAAGACCCCGAGTGGGAAAATTATAGATACTGAAGAATTAAAAAGGAACTTATATGTTAGTCCAGAAGACGGATATCATGTAAGAATTGGGAGTAAAGAATATTTTGAATTACTTTTTGATGATGCTAAATTTAAGGAACTTAACTCAAAGCTAACATCTAAAGATCCATTAAAATTTGAGGATACAAAAAAGTACCCAGATCGTTTAAAAGCAGCACAAGAGAAAACCAAATTGAAAGATGCAGTAAGAACAGCTGTCGGTAAATCACTTGGAAAAGATATTGTAATTGCTGCAATGGATTTTTCGTTTATTGGTGGTTCAATGGGGAGTGTTGTTGGAGAAAAAATTGCAAGAGCAATTGATTACTCTATTCAACATAAACTTCCTTTCTTAATGATTTCAAAATCTGGAGGAGCGAGAATGATGGAGGCTTCATTATCTTTAATGCAATTGGTAAAAACCTCAGCAAAATTAGCACAATTAGCAGAAGCTAAAATTCCATACATCTCATTATGTACAGATCCAACTACTGGAGGAACTACAGCATCATTTGCTATGTTGGGAGATATTAATATCGCTGAACCCAATGCTTTAATTGCATTTGCTGGCCCTAGAATTGTAAAAGATACCACAGGGAAAGATTTACCCGAAGGATTTCAACGTTCAGAATTTGTATTAGAGCACGGTTTCTTGGATGGGATTTATGATCGGAAAGATTTGAAAAAACAAATTAACTTATATATAGATTTGATTCAAAATCAACCAGTAAGAGCATAAAAAAAGCCAGCTAATAGCTGGCTTGTTTATTAACTTATTTAATGTCTTAGAAACGATAACCCAATCCAAGATTGAATTCTCCATCTCTGTTACCATCTGCATCCTTTTCTGTTGGCATGCTATAGTTTGGCTCAAGATGC
>JAESUF010000388.1 GCA_016763215.1 Flavobacteriaceae bacterium | reverse complement strand
GTTCAACGTTTCTTATCACAACCTTTCCATGTTGCTGAACAATTTACTGGTATCCCAGGAGTTTTAGTAGATATTAAAGAAACGATCAAAGGATTTAATATGATCATGGAAGGTAAGTTAGACCATTTACCAGAAGCAGCTTTCAACTTAAAAGGTACAATTGAAGAAGCAATTGAAGCTGGAGAGAAAATGTTAACTGAAGCATAATTAAAAATCACACTATGCATTTAGAAGTTGTATCACCCGAGGCAGTTTTATATTCATCAGAAGTAGATTCTATTATAGTACCTGGTGCTGGAGGAGAATTTGAGATGTTAAATAATCACGCTCCTATAGTTTCTACATTAAAAGAAGGAACTATTAAGATTCATATTCATACTCAAGAACACCTTGAGTTAGATGATTTGCATGGTAAAATTGTTCGTCATGCAGATGATGATAAAGTATTAACAATATCTATCCAATCGGGTACGATAGAATTAAAGGATAATAAAGCAATTATTTTAGTTGATTAAATCCTTTAAATTAACATAATAAAAAAGCCCAACCTTTTTCTGGTTGGGCTTTTTCTTTTTATTAAGTTAAACTACTTAATTTATATTGTTATTCCGCATCGTTATTGCCTCCAAACCTAAATACGACTCCCAAAGCATGTTGAAAGTGATTTGGAACGCTGTCTGCTAATTGATTCTTGTAGGTAGCTTGGTAGTTAATACCAACATTATCACCTACCCAGAAATTAAAACCATAACCAACATTAAGCATTACTTCGCTAAAATCTTCAGCTTGAAAATCTATAAAAGAATACGAAGCGCCTACAAACACATAAGGATCAAACCATGAGGTGTCTCCAAATAGTTCATTTAAATCGTATTTTCCATTTATATCAAAAGCATAATATTTGCCATCAATATCGTTTTCAGCATTAAAGTGTTTCAATTGACTCAATGAGAATGCCCCTTGTAAGGTAATTCCATTACCAAGGTATTTTTCGACAGTGAATCTAGAAATACTATTTGAAATATTCCAATCTGTATTTCCTAGGAAATCCTCTACAAGACTACCATTTTTAAAATCGATAGCATTTACACCAAGACTAAAAGCCCAAGGGTTGTCGGAGTCCTGAGCATTAACGTTACCAACTGTTACCAACGCAAATAAGGCTACTACAGCTACTTTTAATTTCTTCATTTTTTTTAAGTTTATAGTTATATACTTCGTAAAAATAGTTTTTTTATTAAACCCATAATAGTTTAACGTTTTTTTAGCTTTTTTAAAAAAAGAAGAACCCTAATTAATAGCACTATTCTTTGTGATTTTTTCAATTTAAAAATTAGTTAGCACTGATTTTAATGTTATCTAATTCAAATGTTCCGTCCGAATCAGTTGCACCACTTCCTAGATACCTAAAAGCAATATATATTGAGCCGTTTCCGCAGGAAAGATCTACGATTCCAGAATTAAACCAAGATGAAAACGAATCAGAATCTTCTACAATATAAGCATCTGAGAGTAGCCCCCAAGTACTGCTGTTAATTGTGGTAATATCTCCATTCCAATCATTAGAGAAAAGCAATTCTAACGTACTATTGTCAGAAAAACTATTGGATGATTGAAAGGACAGAGTGACTCCTGAATTTACATCTAAATTAATTTGTGATGTAATTAACCAAGCAATAGATCTTGGATCTCCTGGATTATACGAACCAATTCTGACAGAAGTTCCTAAAGAGGCATTTGTCCCATTCGAAATATAGGTTTCAAAACCTTCTGTTCCTTCTTGGATAAAGTTTGTCCAACCATTTCCGGAAACCAAAGAAGATGGATTTTGGGTTTCAAAATCATCTTCAAATAATACAACCATTCCTTCATTTGGAGCTAACCCGCAATTTAAAGCTATTGGATCACACCTTGTGTCACTTGTGAAATTGATATCGTCTGGTGAGTTAATCACTAAGGTGCAAAAGTTATCGAAGAAGTCTCTACTGATAATTCCATCAATAGATCCTTGATTTATAGGTAATGAGAGTGCTTTGAAATCTGAAAAGGTACTTGTGCTTAAAGTAATACTGTAATTGTTTGTACAGCTTTCTATAGTTCTTTCGCCGTCAAACTCATCAGATAATTCACTAGCAAAGGTTAGAGGTCTATTTCCTAGAACATCATCTCTATGAAACTGGACGTCATTTAAACGGATGAAAAGGTTCTCTTTATCGCTTGTTAAATCATCAAGATTTAATTCTAAAGGGATAATTGTAGCGACTTCAACATCTCTTATAATGTGTTTATTTCTAAGTGAAGTAGGGATTTTTTCCAAATGATTCCCCTCCCTTTTTCCAATTTGAAGAATACCATTTTCTTCTCCAACCGATAATCCGTCTAGTCTAATAAATACTTTTCTCCCAAATTCATAAAAAGTATACAAAGGGTTTGTGTCAACTTGAACAACAATGCCTGATGTAGGATTTGAAGGGCTATCTTGCAAAACAATCTCTTTAAAGAGATTGCCTCCTTCGTCTGAAGAAATTACATAGCCTATCATATATCTACTGTTCTCAGGATTTGGAAGTGCATCGAAGGTGAAGATCTCATTTTGCTGTGCATATTCCCCGATAACAGCACTAATATCCATTATAATATCGCCTGCATTAGGTATAAAAGGAACATCTTCAATTGATGGATTGTTAAAGGAGTCATTTTCTACACAATTGTAGAGCGTAATTAACCAGAGTAAAAATAAGATTCGATGTGATTTTTTAAATAGTTTCATAGCATATAGTTTGATTAAAATCGGAGGTAAAAGTTGATATAATAAGTAGTTCCATTTCCGAAGAAATAACGGTTTCCAAACAGTGGGCCGTTATCTTGACGCTGTTCTTTAATTTGAGCTCTATATCCGATTCTTCTAGATTGTTCAAACCCACCTGTTTTGTACTGTTGATTTAGCACATTATTAATTGTAGCGAAGCAACCAATATAATAATCACCTACTTTCCATGACTTCCCTCCAATAACATTGATAAGTGCATAACTGTCAAATTGCTCTTGTTTTAGTAAGCTTTTGGCAACCCTATTATCGTAATCATTGTATCTATATCCACGAATGTTTCCGCCTTGAGATAATACATCGTCTGGAATTAAATCAAAGTCCATTGCAAAAGCATCCGACCTTTTTAAAACACTTGCGTCTACAAAAGCTCTTGAAAAATGATTGATAGTAGCTCCAAACCACCAATAATCTGGATCTCTGTACTCAAATCCAAATTGGAATGCTCTTTCAGGTCCTCCAGAAACGTGTACGTTTTTTAACTGAGAAGCACCATTTCCATAGGTAATTGGAATTTCAAAATCACTACTGCTATAATAAACATTCGGGTTGTTATTATAGAGAAACTGACCAACAGAAGCAACTCCTTTCAATGTAATTGTGGGCGTTATTTTTGCTTCAATTCCTAGTTCTCCACCAATGTTTCTTCTTTGAATATTGGTGATAATTTCTTGAACAAAGGTTGCCCCACTTTCAGTGAAGAAAAAACCAATTTCAGTTCCATCACTAAAGGACGTATGATAGCCAGTGATTTTTGCTTTTATAATTGGCGTTCTTACTGTATAGCTTACATCTATGCTAAAAGCAGACTCGTTCGTTAGTCCACTAACTATTCTGTTGTTCTGCCTGGGGTTTTCAAAAGAATTCCGAATTGTTGGAGCCTTGATTAGATAAGAGCCATTAAAATTGACTAAGTGTTGCCCAGTAAATTTATAAGTCATTCCTCCTTTAAAAGCATAACTAGTAAAGTTCACTTTTTCACTCTTCCCAAGAGAATTTATTCCTGGGTAATACCCATTTTCATAGATGCCATTTCTTTGGTATTTGGTAGTTCCAAAACTAGCCGCTAAATAAAAATTAACAATGTTATAGTCAAATTGTGCTTGTACAAAAGCATCTGTGACCGATGCATCAATTTCATAATTGTAATTATAACGTTCTCCTGTTTGTACAATTCTATTTGGGTTTTGAAGATCACTCTGTGCAGTAGTATTTAAAGTGGTACCTTCTATAGAAGCTTGATTTTCAAAATGT
>JAESUF010000387.1 GCA_016763215.1 Flavobacteriaceae bacterium | reverse complement strand
TTACCGTTGATTTTTTTAAGACCACTAAAAATAATAGGATGAAAACTTATGATTAGATTGCAATTGTTTGCGATAGCTTCATCTAAGGTTTCTTCTAAGGTATCTAAGGTGACCAGGACTCCACTTACTTTGGTGGTGTAACTTCCAATTAATAAACCAACATTATCAAAGCCTTCGGCTTGATGTAGCGGAGCAATTTCTTCTAAATAATCTGCAACGTCTTTAATGGTCATACATAAAAATTTAATTTGCCTTTTCGAGTAAAATTCTGATATAAAAATTAAAGTCACTGAAATAGACAGTTGTCAAAGTTACTGTTTTAATTCAAAAGAATTCTTCAATGTTATCGCTTGAAGTTGTGGTTCCAAATTCATTTCAGAGATCAAATAATAAAACTTTGAAGAAATTTTTTATTGTACTTTCGTATTCAATGAGAGCGATTCGATTTTTATTATTTCCCTTTGCTGTTTTGTATGATTTGATAACAACAATTCGTAATTATTTTTACGATAGAGGTGTTTTTAAATCGACTTCTTTCGATATCCCAGTAATAGCCGTAGGAAATTTAAGTGTTGGCGGTACTGGAAAAACACCACAAATTGAGTACTTAATTCGTTTGCTCCAAAAAGGTGAAAAAGTAGCAGTATTAAGCAGAGGCTATAAAAGAAAAACGGAAGGTTTTGTTTTGATTAATCAGTCACATACTGCTGTTGATGTTGGTGATGAACCTTTGCAGTTCTTTAAAAAATTTCCAACTATTTCTGTAGCTGTTGATGCAAATCGGGTGAATGGAATTCAAGAATTACAAAAATTAGTGAATCCAGATGTGATTTTATTAGACGATGCTTTTCAGCATCGAAAAGTGAAGGCAGACTATTATATCCTGCTTACAAAATATGATGATTTGTATTCCGATGATTTTATTCTTCCAACAGGAAATTTAAGAGAAAGTAAAAGAGGGGCAAAAAGAGCGGATGTAATTGTGGTTACAAAGTGCCCGAAAAATTTATCAGAAGCAAGTCAGAAAAAAATTATTAAAAAATTAAAACCAATTCAAAGCCAGCAGGTATTTTTCTCAGCGATTCATTATCACAAAGAACTAGGAGGGAAGCGTGTAATTTCTTTAAATGAATTAAACGAGTACGAAATTATTTTAATTACAGGAATTGCAAACCCGATGCCATTGTTAGCGTTTTTAGACGAAAAAGGATGTAAAGTACATCATCAAAATTTCTCAGACCACCATCACTTTACTTCGTTTGAAATTAAGAAGATACAAGCGAAATTTGAAAAACTCAAATCTAAAAAAAGACTACTTCTAACTACAGAAAAAGATTATATGCGTTTGTCTAATAGAATGGATGGCTTGCACTATTTAGAGATTGAATCTCAGTTTTTAAATGATCAACAAGATTTAAATGAAAAGATATTCAAAAGCCTAAAGAGTAATTAGTTTTAGTAACTAAGTTTTTAGTGTTGTTTGGGTACTAAATTTTATTGTAGTACAATTCTTTAATAATACCATCAGCCAACCCAATTTTAGGAACGTAGATTTTTCTAGCTCCACTCCATTTCATGGCAGATAAGTAAATTTTAGTAGCTGGAATAATTACATCGGCACGATCTGGATTCAAACTCAATTCAGTAATTCGGTCACTATAACTCATCCTTTTTAAGAATTGATATTGAGCATTCAAATAGATATAAGAAATTGGATTTCCTTCACTTCTCCCAGACATTTTAAAGATCTTATTGATATTTCCTCCAGAACCAATCATTGAAATTTTAGTTAAACCTTTGGTACTCTCTTTAATCCAAGCTTCTACTTTTCTGAAAGCTTCTTTGTTTTGCTGCTTTGTGTTGTTTAATAAACGGACGGTTCCAATTCTAAATGATTTTGATGTTACAATTTGCCCTTTAGAAAAGATGGTGAATTCAGTACTACCCCCTCCAACATCGACATATAAATATGATTTTTCTCCAGAAATGAGTTCATCCAGGTCGGTAGAAGAAATAATACTAGCTTCTTCTTTTCCACCAATAATATCGATTTGAACTCCGGTTCTATTGTAGATTTTTTCTACAACCTCTTTTCCATTAGAAGCTTCGCGCATTGCTGAAGTAGCACAAGCTTTGTAAGCTTCAACACCATGCACTTTCATTAACAATTTAAACGCTTCTAAGGCATCAATCATTCTGTTAATGTTCACGTCACTTATTTTTCCTTCTACAAAAGAATCTGCACCTAAACGAATAGGAACACGTACCAAGGCCGATTTTTTAAACAGAGGTTCTTTGTCTTCTTTTTCAACAATATTAGAGATTAGCAGACGTGTGGCGTTAGAGCCAATGTCGATTGCTGCGTATTTTTTTATTGAAATCAATGAATACCTTATTTATGATTTTTAGGGAACTCAATAAGAATTGTGGTTCCTTTTTTTACGTTCTTCCAATGCTTCTCATCAAAACGAATTCCAACAACTCCGCAAGTAGAGACATGAGCAATAGGTTTGCTTCCATACTTGTTTACAAAGGTGTTAATTCCGTGATCGTGACTAAATATAATGGCAGAATCAAAACTATCGTCTAATGCCTTTACAGTTTTCACCAAATAGCCATCACTAAAACTATAGAGTTCTTTTTTGATTTTCAGATTGGAGAGAGGATAGTTGAAATTTCGGCAAAAAATAACCCCAGTATGTAGTGCCCTATTGGCAACACTGGAGATGAAAACATCTGGTCTATCGATTTCTTCTGAAAGAAAATTAGACATCAATTCTGCGTCGTTAATTCCACGCTCTTTTAGAGGCCTATCTATATCATTTACGCTCTCGTATTTCCAAGATGATTTTGCGTGTCTAACAATGTAGAGTGTTTTCACACGGTTGTTTTTAGGTTGTTGTAAATATAAAAATTAAGGAGCTAATCGTTCTATCTTCCAAGAAAAATCTTCTAACAATGTATACAAAATTCTGTCGTGCATTCTGTTGGGTCTTCCTTGCCAAAATTCAATAGAAACGGGTTTTATAATAAAACCGCCCCAATGAGATGGTCTTGGAATTTCTTTTCCTTCAAATTGTTGTTGATAAGTTTTTAGGTTTTGATCTAATGTTTCTCTCGATTCTACTACTTCACTTTGACTAGAAGCCCATGCTCCTAATTTACTTCCATCGGGTCTAGATTCGAAATAGCCGTCAGATAAATTTTCAGCAATTTTTTCAGCCTTCCCTTTAATGATAATTTGTTGTTCTAAAGCAGGCCAAAAGAAAGACAAACAACAATGATTGTTCTCTAAAATAGCTTTTCCTTTTTCTGAATTGTAATTGGTGTAAAATAGAAACCCTTCCCAAGTATATTTTTTGAGTAAAACCACTCTGTTTTTTGGAAAACCATCTTTCCCAATTGTACTTACAGTCATCGCATTGGTTTCATTAACCATTTCAGAAGCATCTGCATTCAAAAACCATTTTTGGAATAATTCCATTGGGTTTTCTGGACAATTACTTTCTAGTAATTCTTGTTTTTCGTACGATTTTCTATAGTTGCTTAGGTCTTTAGCCATAACATAATTTTAAAGATGTAAAAGTACAAAGGATTTGACAATTTGTACTAAGGTAAAGAGGGCAAATGTGAATAAACACTTAAGCGAGCAAATATTTTTTTTCAGGTAAATCTCCGCAGAAAAAACCTTCCCTTTGAATCAACGTTTTAATCTCTATTTGATGTAAACTATTTGAAGCTTCAATTCTTAAAACATTGTCAACATCTTCGAGGTCTATTGACCAATTAATGATTAATGGATGATTGTTTAAAAGCGGTTTTACCTTTTTTACTTTTTTCTTTGTTTTAATATCAGTTCTAAGGATTACTAGTTTCATAGAGGTGTTTAAAATCAAATTTTTATTCATCTTCAGCATTTTGTAATTCAGTATTTTCTGGATTACTTTTACGATTTAGATATTCTTTATAGGCAATTTCACCTTCTTCTTCCCAAAAATTACCGTAATGTTTCCATTTTGAAAAATCAGATTTAGAAGATTTATTGTCGAGACTCCTTGAATGACATTTGTCATTTTTCTTACCGTGTTTATCGCCTCCAAAACCTCCAAGGAGTAATTTAGATAACAATCCCAATCCGATAGCTTGCCAAAAAGTAATGGTTGTTAATCCAAAAATCTCAGGCATTAGCCAGTTCCATAGATACATGATAATATACCCAAAGAACAGTATAAAAGCAGTTATTAATATGCCGATGAATAGGATAGTCCCAATAATAACAATGGGGTTCTTACTTCTCATTTTGTGTTTTAAGTAATTTTTCATTTTATATATTTTTAATTAATGATAGCTTTTTTAGGTTCTAATTTTTTATGTAATTGAGAAATTGCTCTATGTCTTCTTGAGAGTAATGTGCCCTCTGCAATTCCTGTTTCTTCTGAGATTTCTTTATATGTGTACCCTTCAACATCTACTGCAAGAATAATATCTCTATAAGGCGGTTTCAAACTATAAATGGCCTTCTTTAACTCAACATTCATTTCCTCAGAATAGGAATTGTCATGTTCACTATAAAACTGTTCTACAAAATCAGTAAACTGACTTTCAAAATCGTCTATTGCATGAGTGTATTTCTTCTTTTTTCTCAAGAGGTCGATAATTTTATTCTTGATAGAATAGTAAAAGAACCCTGTAATATTGTTAATGGGTATCACTTCTTTTCGTGACAGAACTTTTAATGCAACATCTTGAATAATATCTTCAGCATCTCGATCAACATCGTTATCAATCCTAGAATGCACATACGCTTTAAGGTTATGATATTCTTCATTGAAGAATGCTTTTAGTTGTTTGTCGTTTTCTGTTTCTGAAGCCATTCAAGGACCTTTTTGTCGGTCTTCATATATAAAGACGGAGGTTTTTTGTTTTATTGCATTTTTTTTAAAACTTTTT
>JAESUF010000386.1 GCA_016763215.1 Flavobacteriaceae bacterium | reverse complement strand
TTACTAATTGTGCCAGATGCAAGATCTGGAGCAATGGGAGATGTAGGTGTTTCAACATCTGCAGATGCAAGTTCGCTTTTTCATAATCCTTCTAAAATAGCATTTAGTGGAAGACAAGTGATGATTGGAGTTAATTACTCTCCATGGTTACGGAACCTTACAGATGATATTTTTATTGGGAGTGCTTCTTATATTAATAGATTTAGCGAAAATGCTGCATGGGGAGCTGAATTTCGATACTTTTCTCTAGGTCAGGTAGACCTAACAGATAATGTAGGAAACCCAAATGGAACCATTAACCCTAATGAATTTGCTTTTTCTGGTACCTATGCTTTGAAATTAAGTGAGACATTCTCAATGGGAGTTACTGGTCGTTATTTTAGATCCAATTTAGCTTTTACAGGGACAAATTCAACGCTAGAACCAATCAATTCATTTGCAGTTGATGTTTCTGGGTATTTTCAATCTGAAGAACGAAACTATGGAACTTTTAATGGTCGATATAGAATAGGATTTAATATTGCTAATATCGGACCTAAAGTATCTTATGTGCCCGGTGAAGAGGATTTTATTCCTGCAAATTTAAAATTTGGAGGAGGGTTTGATTTTATTTTAGATGATTATAACATTATAAGTATAAATACTGAATTCACAAAATTGTTAGTGCCAACACCACAGCCAGATGGTTCAGAGCAAGATAAAGGATTTATCTCTGGTATTTTCAGCTCTTTAGGAGATGCGCCAGGAGGGTTTAGTGAGGAACTAAAGGAGATTACTTACGGAATAGGTGGTGAGTACTTGTATAATAATGCTTTTGCTTTACGAGCAGGATATTTTCATGAAAGTGAAGACAAAGGAAACAGACAATTTTTCACATTGGGAGCAGGATTTAGAACAAACGCATTAAATGTAGACTTATCATACTTAATTAATTCTTCTGACGTAAACAATCCACTTGAAAACTCTCTTCGTTTTTCTTTATCTTTTGATTTAGGGGAGATTTTCGATGATTATTAGTAAATTAGTTTTTTCCTAAAAGAAAACATTCTTAATGAAAAAGATTGATATTGGTTCTTCAGGGTTTCTCTATGAAAGTATTGATGAATTGCCTGAAGCGGATAAAGAATTAATGAAAGCAGCTATCAAAGCTACAGATAATTCTTATTCACCTTATTCTAAGTTTAAAGTTGGTGCAGCTCTTCTAATGGAAGACGACTCTGTTATTATTGGGAGCAATCAAGAGAATGCGGCTTACCCATCTGGAATGTGTGCAGAAAGAGTTGCTATATGGAAGGCAGGCTCTTCTTTTCCAAACAAGAAAGTTAAGAAAATAGCAATTACAGCTATTTCTTCTAATAAAAAGGTAGATAAACCCGTTGGTCCTTGTGGGGCCTGTAGGCAAACATTATTAGAGTATGAAATAAATCAAAAGGAACCCATCGAAGTGTTTTTTATGGGAGAAGTTGGTAAAGTCGTGAAAACAACTTCAATTTCTTCATTGCTTCCGTTTTCTTTTGATAGTTCTTATCTATAACAGCGATTTTTTTAAGCTAAAAACTTAAATATTCTCAAATTTATAAAGAGTGTTTTAAGAATATGGTAAAAATCGAAAAATAACTCAATTTATTATTGGTGATACCTATAAAAAAACGTTCATTTGATAGTAGTAAATTAACTTCAAAGTATTTCTCTTATGATTAATTCTGTTATAACAGGTACTGGATCTTATATTCCAACAATAAAAAAAGAAAACGAAAAATTCTTAACACATCGTTTTTTAAATGCTGATGGAACCGAAATTTTAACCGACAATGAGGTTGTTATAGAGAAGTTCAAAGCCATTACGGGTATAGAAGAAAGAAGATATGCAGATAGTAAATATACTACTTCTGATCTGGGGTATTTTGCTGCGTTAAAAGCAATTGAAGATGCAAATGTCGACTTAGAAGAATTAGATTATATTATTTTTGCGCATAATTTTGGAGATGTAACACCTGCTACAATTCAAAGTGACGTTATACCAAGTTTGGCTACTCGTGTAAAATATAAATTGGGAATTAAAAATCCTAATTGTGTAGCTTATGATCTCTTATTTGGTTGTCCGGGTTGGATAGAAGGCGTAATACAAGCTCAAGCATTTATAAAAGCTGGAATTGCAAAAAAAGCATTGGTAATTGGAGCAGAAACTTTATCGAGAGTAATAGACAAGTATGATAGAGATTCTATGATTTATAGTGATGGAGCTGGAGCATCTATTATTGAGAGAAGTGATAATGAAGGAGCTGGAGTTTTAAGTCATGCAACACAAACTTTTGCAAAAGAAGAGGCTTACCATTTGTTTTTTGGAAACTCTTTTAATAAAAATGAACACCCAGATGTGCGTTACCTTAAGATGCATGGCCGGAAAATCTATGAGTTTGCAATTACAAATGTCCCTAATGCAATGAAAACAGCTTTAGAAAAAGCAAACATTCCTATAGATGAGGTGAAAAAAGTGTTTATCCATCAAGCGAATGAGAAGATGGACGAAGCAATTATTAAACGTTTTTTCAAACTCTATAACAAGCCTGTTCCAGAGGGGGTTATGCCCATGAGCATACACGAGTTAGGGAATAGTTCTGTAGCCACAGTGCCTACATTATTAGATTTAGTTTTAAAGGGAAAGATAAAAAATCAAGAGGTAAATAAAGGAGACATTATCATGTTAGCTTCGGTTGGTGCAGGGATGAATATTAACGCAATGGTATATCGATATTAATTCCTTTAAATTTTCTAAAGACAAAGCTTTTAATTCTAATTTGAAGTACTATTTTTGCACATGCAACAACACAACGTACTTATTTTAGATTTTGGCTCGCAATACACACAGTTAATTGCGAGAAGAGTAAGAGAATTAAACATCTATTGTGAGATTCACCCTTACAACAATCCACCAAAAAACATTGACAATTTTAAAGCAGTAATTTTATCGGGAAGCCCTTTTTCTGTAAGATCTGATGATGCTCCGCATCCAGACTTATCAGAAATTAGAGGGAAGAAACCAATGTTAGCTGTTTGTTATGGAGCGCAATACCTAGCGCATTTTTCAGGAGGGAAAGTAACACCATCAAATACAAGAGAATATGGTAGAGCTAACTTGTCTTTTGTTAAAGATAATGAAGATTTCTTTTCTAATATTTCTGAAGGAAGCCAAGTCTGGATGAGTCACTCAGATACGATCAAGCAATTACCAACTGGAGCTGTACATTTAGCAAGCACTTCCGATGTGGAAAACGCAGCTTATAGAATAGAGGGAGAGCAAACGTACGCAATTCAGTTCCATCCTGAGGTATATCATTCTACTGATGGAAAACAATTGCTAGAAAACTTTCTAGTAAATATTGCTGGAGTAGAGCAAACTTGGACCTCAGATTCATTTGTTGAAACTACAGTAGCCAATTTAAAAGAGAAATTAGGAAATGATAAGGTGGTACTAGGTTTGTCTGGGGGTGTAGATTCTTCTGTGGCAGCTGTCTTATTGCATAAAGCAATAGGTAAAAACTTGTATTGTATTTTCGTAAATAATGGATTGCTTAGAAAAAATGAGTTCGAAAGCGTACTCGATCAATACGAAGGAATGGGATTGAACGTTAAAGGTGTAGATGCATCGGCACGTTTTTTGAATGCACTAGCTGGATTAACAGATCCTGAGAAGAAAAGAAAG
>JAESUF010000385.1 GCA_016763215.1 Flavobacteriaceae bacterium | reverse complement strand
TGCCACTCACTTTTTCTTTGATGAATTACCAAAAGGAACCTATGTTTTTGAATATAACCTAAGAGCTTATAATCGCGGTAATTTCTCAAATGGAATAACAACCATCCAAAGCATGTACTCACCTGAATTTTCAAGTCATACTCAAGGGATTAGAATACGTATTGATTAAATCTTTCGCTCCACAACATAGTCAATCATCTTTAGTAAAGAAGATTTGTAGTCGGAATCTTTGTAATTTTCTAAGATCGAAAAGGCTTTGCTTTTGTAGTCGTACATTTTCTCAGTAGTATACTCAATACCGCCACTTTGCTTTACAAAAGCAATCACTTCTTTCACTCGTTTTTTGTTCTTATTGTGTTTCTTAATTGAATTAATTAGCCATGATTTTTCTTTTGAAGAGCAATGATTCAAGGTATAAATCAATGGTAATGTCATTTTTTGTTCCTTGATATCAATCCCTGTAGGTTTACCGATTTTCTCATCAGAATAATCAAATAAATCATCTTTGATTTGAAAGGCCATGCCAATATATTGACCAAACTTTCGCATTTGTTGAATTGTTTCTTGGTTGGCTCCAACCGAAGCTGCTCCAATTCCACAACAGGCAGCAATTAGTGTTGCTGTTTTTTGGCGAATAATTTCAAAATAAATCTCTTCAGTGATATCGAGTTTTCGAGCTTTTTCAATCTGCAACAACTCTCCTTCACTCATCTCCCGAACGGCAATTGAAATTAATTTCAACAAATCAAAATCTTCATTATCTATAGATAGCAACAATCCTTTTGATAATAAATAATCACCAACTAATACAGCAATCTTATTTTTCCAAAGTGCATTGATCGAGAAAAAACCTCGTCTTCGATTGCTATCGTCTACAATATCGTCATGGACCAAAGTAGCAGTATGGATGAGTTCTACAACTGATGCTCCTCTATAGGTTCGTTGATCGAATCCTCCATTAGAAACCATTTTAGCTACCAAAAAAACAAACATCGGGCGCATTTGTTTTCCTTTTCTTCGTACAATATAATAGGTGATCCTGTTAAGTAACGGAACCTTGGATAGCATAGAATCTTTGAACTTCTCTTCAAAGAGTTCCATTTCCTTTTGAATGGGCTGTTTTATTTCCTCAACGGGCTTCATGAATGGTTGTAAAACTACAAAATAAATCTCATAAATAATGAAATCTGTATCTTTGAAATAACGCGTTATATTATGAAAAAGTATTCAGCCGTTTTCACATTGCTTTTTGTCTGTTTTTCTATTCTTTCTCAAAAAGAAAATCAATTCATTTCCTGAAAATGCATTAGGTGAATACAAAAGAATCCTGGTTATTGATTCTCCTCAGGGAAATCAAGAAACCTCTGAAGTATATGGCTACCCTATTACAGTAGTACAAAAAACGGTTTTGAAGAAAGTGAAATAATTTTATTAGGTTTTATTTGCCAACTGACCACAAGCAGCATCAATATCTTTACCGCGAGAACGTCTTACATTAACCACAATATCATTCATCTCTAAATTAGAAATATAGTTGTCTATTGTTCTCGAACTGGCTTGTTGGAACTCTCCATCATCAATCGGGTTGTATTCAATCAAATTCACCTTACAAGGAATGTGCTGGCAAAAAGCAACTAGCGCTTTAATGTCTTCTTTTCGGTCATTGATTCCACCCCAGACGATATATTCGTACGTGATTTGACGCTTTGTTTTCTCATACCAGTATTTTAGTGCTTCAGCTAAATCATCTAAAGGAAACGTTTCATTAAATGGCATAATGGATGTTCGAACTTCTTCAATGGCAGAATGTAAAGAAACAGCTAGGTTAAACTTTACCTCATCATCAGCCATCTTCTTAATCATTTTTGGCACCCCAGAAGTAGACAATGTAATTCGTTTTGCAGACATTCCCAGCCCTTCTGGTGATGTAATTTTATCAATAGCTTTAATAACATTGTTATAATTCATCAGAGGCTCTCCCACTCCCATAAAAACAATATTCGAAAGCTTATGATTGTGATACAATCTACTTTGTTTGTCTATGGCGACTACTTGATCATAAATTTCATCAGGATTGAGATTTCGCATTCTCTTCAATCGTGAAGTAGCACAGAATCGGCAATCTAAGCTACATCCCACTTGACTAGAAACACATGCTGTAGTTCTGGTTTCCGTAGGAATTAAAACAGATTCTACGATTAACCCATCATGCAAACGAATTCCATTTTTGATGGTTCCATCTTTACTACGCTGCATCGAATCTACCTCAATATGATTGATCACAAAGTTCTCTTCTAACATTTCTCTTGTTTCCTTCGAAATATTAGTCATATCCTCAAACGTATGCAATGATTTACTCCACAACCATTCGTACACTTGATTTCCACGAAACGCTTTGTCCCCATTCTTTACAAAGAACTCTCTAAGTTGTTCTTTGGTTAAAGCACGTATGTCTTTCTTTTTAGTTTTCATCTAAGGTTTCTATATTCCTCGTAGGATAGATGTAATTTATTTCACGTATTACAACTGCTACAAAAATACAAAACCTCATAGTGATACTATGAGGCTTTTGTTTTTTATATTTTATTGCTGATTTATATAATCAACATTGCATCTCCGTATGTGTAAAATTTATACTCTTCTTTTACTGCTTCTTTATATGCTTCCATTAAGAAATCATACCCTGCAAATGCAGCAGTCTGCATCATTAATGTAGATTTTGGCATATGGAGATTGGTAATCATAGAATTTGCAATACTAAATTCATATGGAGGGAAAATAAACTTATTTGTCCACCCAGTATAAAAATTCAATCGCTGACTTGCAGATACACAAGATTCTAGAGAACGCATTACAGTTGTTCCAACTGCACAAATTCTTCTTTTTTCAGTAAGTGCATTATTAATCATATTTGCTGTTCCTTCAGGTATGATAATTTGCTCAGAATCCATTTTGTGTTTCGACAAATCTTCAACTTCAACTGGGCTAAACGTTCCTAATCCAACATGCAATGTTAATTCTGCAAGATCTATTCCTTTGATTTCTAAACGCTTCATTAAGTGTTTAGAGAAATGCAAACCTGCTGTAGGTGCTGCAACAGCTCCTTCGTGCTTTGCGAAAATTGTTTGGTAACGTTCTTTATCTGAAGCTTCCACCCCTCTTTGAATAAATTTTGGTAATGGCGTTTCTCCTAATTCTAACAATTTAGTTCTAAATTCATCGTAAGGCCCATCATATAAGAAACGTAAAGTACGTCCTCTAGAGGTTGTATTATCAATTACCTCAGCAACCAAACTATCATCTTCTCCAAAAAATAATTTATTCCCAATTCTAATTTTTCTTGCTGGATCTACCAAAACATCCCACAATCTATTCTCTGCATTTAATTCTCTTAACAAGAATACCTCGATTCTAGCACCTGTTTTTTCTTTGTTTCCAAACATTCTTGCAGGAAACACTTTGGTGTTATTTAACGCCATAACATCACCTTCTTCAAAGTAACTAATAACGTCTTTAAACAACTTATGTTCAATAGTTTGTTCTTTACGATTCAACACCATTAAACGTGCTTCATCTCTATGTTCTGCTGGATATTCTGCCAATAACTCATCTGGCAAATCAAAACTAAAATGGGATAATTTCATATGTGGTTTTTATTCTAATGCCGGCAAATATACGATTTGCGAATAGGCGTTGTCAAGTGTTTGACTGATTAATTTATTCTTTATTCAATTGAAAGCCAATTTGCTGAAGGTCTGACCAGAAATTTCGAAATGATTTTGTCACTACATCTGCCTCTAAAACCTCAATAGGAACTCTCATTCCAAGTGGCGCAAATGCCATTGCCATTCTATGATCTTTATACGTTTCAATTGACACATTAGAATTGATTTCTAAACCACTCTTTAAATGCAAACTTTTGCTCGTAACTGTAATATTAGCTCCTAATTTTGTCAACTCCGCTTTTAACGCTTCTAAACGATCGGTTTCTTTAATTTTTAAGGTGTGAAGTCCAATCAAGTCACATTCAACACCATAGGCAAAACAAGTTACTGCGATGGTTTGAGCGATGTCTGGAGCTTTATTTAAATCAAGCTTCAATGCTGTCTTAGTAACATCCGTAACTTTTTTTAATCTTATTGTATTTTGTTCATAAATGGTTTGTACTCCAAAGTGTTCATAAATTGTTGCAAGCACAGAATCACCCTGTAGACTCTCTAGTTTATAGGCTGAAAGTTTAATTTCGGAACCAATAGCACTCAGTGCTACAATAGAATAAAAATAAGACGCAGAACTCCAATCAGATTCCACAACTAGTTGTTGTGGTTTTGCATCATTAAAAGGTTTCACCTGAAGCATCTGACCCTCAAATTGTGTTTCAACCCCAATCTGATTCATGAGATTCAACGTCATTTGAATATAAGGTATAGAAGTAATCTCCCCAATCAATTCAATCCTCAAACCATTTGGTAAACTTGCTGCAATTAACAACAATGCAGAGATATATTGACTGCTGACATTTCCGTTAATCTTAACAGTGCTTTTTTCTAAATTCTTTCCCGAAATTTTTAAAGGAGGATATCCTTCTTTTTCTACATATGAAATATCTGCCCCCAAACTTCGTAAGGCATCCACTAAAATTTTAATTGGACGATTATGCATCCTATCGGAGCCAGACAAAATCACCGTTTTGTTGTTTTGCGAAGCAAAAAATGCTGTTAGAAAGCGCATTGCAGTTCCAGCATGTCCAATATTCACCTCAGAATCGGTTGTTGTTAACGCATGTTGTAAATGATGTGTATCATCAGAATCGGACAGATTTTCAATAGAAATTTCAGAAAATAACTGCTGAAGAATTAACAATCGATTCGATTCACTTTTAGAACCAGAGATGATTACATTTTTTTTAATCAACTCATTTTCAACACCTTCTATATGGATATTCATAAGAATTTTACTCTGATTATATTTTCTTAAATTTAGGCTTCTTAAAACTAACTAGACACGATTAAAAAAATACTTTTTGTGATTGTATGCCTTCTCGTTTCAGAAAGCTACAAAGTTAATGCACAAAAGAATTCCACCAAATATTCTGAAGAATATTATAGTGCTACAAAATGGCGAAATATCGGCCCCTTTCGCGGAGGGCGAAGTGGAGCTGTAACTGGTGTTCCAGGAAAAGCGAATCTCTTCTACATGGGATCTACAGGAGGTGGAGTGTGGAGAACTACCGATGCAGGAAATACTTGGGCGAACATTTCTGATGGATTCTTTGGAGGATCTGTTGGTGCAGTTGCAGTAAGCGAATGGGATAACAATGTAATCTATGTTGGAAATGGCGAAAAAACAGTTCGTGGAAACGTTTCTTCGGGTGACGGAATATGGAAATCGGTAAATGCAGGAAAAACCTGGGAACATATGGGGCTTAAAAATGCGCGCCATATTCCTAGAATCCGTATCCACCCTAAAAATCCAGATATTGTTTATGCAGGAGTGTTGGGTGATTTGTATAAATCTTCTGAAGAAAGAGGTGTCTACAAATCTATCGATGGAGGAAAGACTTGGAGCAAAAAATTATTTGCAAATAAGGATGCTGGAGTTATTGATTTAATCATCGACCCAAACAATCCAAGAGTTTTATATGCTACAACATGGAATATTCGAAGAACTCCCTATAGTTTATCTAGTGGTGGAGATGGTTCTGGACTATGGAAAAGCACAGATGAAGGCGAAACATGGACTAATATCACTACCAATAAAGGATTGCCGAGTGGGCTCTGGGGAATTAGCGGCGTAACCGTTTCTCCTGTAAATTCCAATATTATTTGGGCCTTGATAGAAAACAAAAAAGGTGGAGTCTATAAATCTACCGATGCAGGAAAAACTTGGACATTAATTAATAGTGAACGTAAATTGCGTCAACGTGCTTGGTACTACACTCGTTTGTATGCCGACACGCAAGATGAGGATATTTTATATGTATTAAATGTACGTTACCACAAGTCTACCGATGGAGGAAAAACATACAAGACATACAGTGCTCCTCACGGAGATCATCACGATTTATGGATAGCACCGGAAGACAATCAGCGAATGATTATTGGAGATGATGGTGGTGCACAAGTTTCTTTTGATGCGGGAATTAATTGGACTACCTATTTAAATCAACCTACATCACAATTTTATCGTGTAACTACAGACAATCATTTTCCTTATCGAATTTATGGAGCGCAACAAGACAATTCAACAATCAGAATTCCGCATAGAACACAAGGACGTTTTATTGGAGAATCTGATTGGGAATCAACTGCTGGAGGTGAGAGTGCACATTTAGCTGTAGATCCAAACAATAATGACATTGTTTATGGAGGTAGTTATGGTGGATTGTTAACTCGAAGAAATCATAAGACTGGTGAAACCAGAGCTGTTAATGTTTGGCCAGATGATCCTATGGGGCACGGTGCCGAAGATTTCAAATATCGTTTTCAATGGAATTTCCCTGTATTATTTTCACCCAACCAAAAGAACAAATTGTACGCTGCGTCTAATCATTTACATGTCACAACAAATGAAGGCCAGTCTTGGGAAGTAATCAGTCCTGATTTAACTAGAAACGACCCTAAAACTTTGGGCACTTCAGGTGGACCAATTACAAAAGACAATACGGGTGTTGAATACTACGGAACTATTTTCGCAGTAAATGAATCAAAATATGAGAGTGGGTTAATTTGGACAGGTTCTGATGATGGATTGGTGCATGTAACCAAAGATGGAGGGAAAAACTGGACCAATGTAACTCCTAAAAAAATGCCAGAGTGGATGATGATTAATTGTATTGAAATTGATCCATTCAACAAAGGTGGAGCCTATATTATTGGGACGAAATATAAAACAGGAGATTATCAACCCTATATCTACAAAACAGAAAACTACGGAAAATCATGGAAACAAATTACTTCTGGGATTGGTTCTGAAGATTTTACTCGTGCCCTTAGAGCAGACCCAAAACGTAAAGGGTTATTATATGCTGGAACTGAAAGAGGAATGTATATTTCTTTTAATGATGGTAAGAATTGGCAAAAGTTCCAATTGAACTTACCTATTGTTCCTATTACTGATCTAGCCATTAAAAATGACAATCTAATTGCTGCAACACAAGGGCGTTCTTTTTGGATTATTGATGATCTAACACCGATACATCAGTTAACTACTAATTTAATGAAAGAGGATATCATTCTATACAAACCTCAAGATAGTTACAGAATGGGTGGCGGTCGTGGAGCGACTTCAAAAACTGCTGGAACAAACCATTATGGTGGTGTTGCTATCAATTATTACATCAAAGAGAAAGGAAAGAAAGACGAAGTTTCTTTACATATCTATGATAGTAGTGATCAATTGATAAAAACCTTTAGTACAAAACCTGATAAAGAAAAGAAAGAAGCAAAACTAACTGTGAAAGATGGAAATAATATTTTTCATTGGAACATGATATATCCTGGTGCAGAACGTGTTAAAGGAATGATCTTATGGTGGGCTTCTTTAAGCGGACCGATGGCTTTGCCTGGAAACTACAAAGTAACACTAAAAGTCGGCGAAAATTCAACGTCTAAAAACTTTACCATTCTTAAGAACCCAATTTCTGAAACGACTTTCGCAGATGCGAAAGCTCAATTTGATTTCATCAATGACATCAATAAAAAGGTAACTGAGATACACAAAGCTTTGAAGAATGTAAAGAAAGTAAGAGCTCAGGTAAAAGCATTGAAAAAATCAATCAAGGATAAAAAGAAACATAAAGAGCTAGTAGATTATGCAGATGCTTTGCTAAAAGACATGACCAAAGTGGAGGAAACGTTGTACCAAACAAAAAGTAGAAGTAATCAAGATCCTCTAAACTTCCCTATTCGCTTGAACAATAAATTGGCACATTAAATTCGTTAACTAGTATTGGAAGTTATGCTCCTACTAAACAAGCTATTGATTTTAAAAATGAAATTAACAAAGAGATTGACAAAGAGTTAGCAAAACTCTACTCGATGTTTACCAATAGAGTAAAAACACTGAATCAAAAAGTGAAAGACAGTCAGATTGATTTGATTCAATTGGATTAAAAATAAAAGACTGTGATTCCTTCAAAAGCAGGAATGACAATTAAAAGCGACCTTTGGGTCGCTTTTTTTTATGATTTAAGTCATTACCAACCTTTCGACTATCACTCAAAGCAGGCTAAAATGAAGCAATCTCATCAGCTAACAAATTCCTTCATTATTTCATTCCTGATAATGACTGTTACTTCATATTCTTATTTGTGATATAACTTGCATACACAAAGCTGATTACAATCTTACTTACAAAGAAGTTTTTCCATCGTCCATTCTCAAACTTTGTTTTCACCACTCCTTCCCAGTTCATTGAAAAAATATCACTAAAGCTGTAAACAAATAATGCAACTATAGAAATAATGATTAAAAAGATCAATCCAACTTTTGTTACATTCGCCCAAAAAGCTGCTTTTTTTATACTCTCGGTAAAAGCCATTATTTTAATTTTTCGTTGTTATGATGACGATCGTGATCGCGTTTTGTTTTGTCTTCTAATTTCTTTTCAAAAGCTTCTTGCAAATTCACACCTGTCTGGTTTGCTAGGCACAAAACGACAAACAACACATCTGCTAATTCCTCACCTAAATCTTTCCCTTTATCGGATTCTTTTTCACTTTGTTCGCCATACCGACGTGCAATAATTCGTGCCACTTCTCCTACTTCTTCAGTCAGTTGCGCCATGTTGGTGAGTTCATTAAAATAACGAACGCCATGGTTTTGAATCCAATCGTCTACTTGTTTTTGTACATTTTGTATGCTCATTCTCTAAGTTATAAAGTGTAAAAGTACTAAAGTTAGTTGGTTTGATTCTTATTGAATCTCACTCCCAACTGTTCATATACTATTGTTATATCTTCGCTTGATAGGTATACAAGTCGTAATACCTCCCCTGTTTCGCTATCAATTCATCATGGGTACCTCGTTCTGCAATTCTACCCGATTCAATGACCAAAATTTGATCAGCTTTACGAATAGTACTTAACCTGTGCGCAATTACAATGGTTGTTCTGTTTTTTGTTAACTGAGCCAAACTTTTCTGTATCAATGCCTCGCTTTCTGTATCTAAGTTTGATGTTGCTTCATCTAAAATAATGATCTTAGGATCTGCTAAAATAGCACGCGCAATTGCAATTCGTTGTCGTTGTCCTCCAGATAATTTTACGCCTCTTTCACCAATTAAAGTGTCTAATCCTTTTTCAAATCGGTCTGTAAATTCATTTACATAAGCTGCTTCAACAGCCTCTTTTATTTGTGCTTCCGTTGCATTGGGTCTAGGAAATGAGATATTCTCTCGAATCGTTCCTTCAAATAAAAACTCATCTTGTAAAACAACTCCTAAATGCTTTCGATAACTGCTCAATTTTACTTTGGAGATATCTTGTTCATCGATGGTAATCATTCCTGATTGTGGATTTAAAAAGGTAGCTGACAGACCTGCGATTGTAGATTTACCAGACCCCGAACTCCCTACTAATGCAATGACAGATCCCGAAGGCGCAGTAAACGTAATATTATGTATAACCTCTTTATCTTCTTCGTACGAGAAAGACACATCTTTAAATTCTAAATCTCCTTTAAGATTCTGTAATTCAACTGTTCTGTTTTCATCTTCATCTTCAGCTTTCATGTTCATCAACTCTTCCGTTCTATCCAATCCTGCTAAAAGCTTCAGTCAATTGACTCCCTATATTACTCATCTGTACAATAGGTGCAATCATAAACCCAAGCAGTAAGGTGAATGATAGAAAATCTCCAGTTGTTAACTCTCCTTGCATAATTTTGTAACCGCCAATCCCCATAATTCCTGTGGAAGCAATTCCTAATAAAAAAGTAGACGAACTTGTCATTAATGCCGTTGCAGTCAGACTCTTCTTTACATTCTGAAATAATAAGTCTACTCCTTTTTCAAAGGTCTCATTTTCCTGCTTTTCTGCATTGAAAGCTTTAATAACACGAACACCAGCCAAGGTTTCTGTTAATCTTCCTTTTACTTCTGCATTGATCACACCTCGTTTTCTAAAAATTGGACGAATATATCCGAAGGCTTTTAAAGCAACAACCCCAAAAATTGCGACCGGTACTAATACAAAAAAGGTCATAGATGGACTAATTCGGATTAACAATATCATAGAAATAACCGCAGTGATTGTTCCTCCCACTAATTGAACCAACCCAGCTCCTATAAGATTTCGAACACCTTCAACATCACTCATAATTCGAGAAACTAAGGCGCCAGATTTTGTGTTATCAAAAAAACTAATGGGCAAGGAAAGTACTTTCTTTTGGACTTGAGCTCTCAATTCTGAAATTAAAAACTGGGCTTGTACACTTAAGATTTTTGTCAGTAAAAAAGAAGTAACGGATTGCACTAAAATGGCTGCACCAACTAGAAACAATAAATCATATAATTGATCAAAATCTTTTTGGGGAATTATATCATCCAACAATGTTTTCGT
>JAESUF010000384.1 GCA_016763215.1 Flavobacteriaceae bacterium | reverse complement strand
TGGGGCCTCTTTATCTACTTGAGTAATCACTTCTTCTTTAATCGTTTCTTTCGGAACCTCCTTAACTACTTCTTCTACCTTTTCTTCTTTGACTTCTTTCTTCGGTGTCTTTTTTACTGGAGTTACTTTTGGCTCTCCTATACCTACATTTGAAGTCCCAAAATTAATAGCAATACCATATTCTGCAGGTGGATCTAAATATCTCATTCCAAAATTGAGAATAAGATAGATCAATGCTATAAGAATAACGGCTGTTATTGTTGCTGATTTCTTTTTATGTTTTGTATCAAAAACTGACATTATTTTCCTTTGACTGCCAAAATCATTTTTAGTTTATTCTTATTTGCTATTTCAATCACTTTCATCACACTCTTATAGGGAACATTTTGATCTCCTCTAATAACAACTGTTTTTTTCTTATCTGCTCCTACCTTCTTTAAGATCTCCAACTCTAAGTTTCGTTCACTCACCAAAGTTTTATCAATATAAAACTTAGACTTATTGGTAATAGAAACAGCTACCGCTGCACTATTTTCAGTTTTCCCTCCTGCTTTTGGCAACAGAACATCTATAGCACTTACAGTAACCAATGTTGATGTTAGCATGAAAAAGATCAACAATAGAAAAACAATATCCGTCATAGACGACATATTGAAATTCGGATTGACTTTATTTCTTCCTCTTAAATTCATTATACAGGTTCGTTTAATAAATCTAGAAACTCAACTGACTTCGCTTCCATTTGATACATCACTTTGTCGGTTTTCACCACAATATGATTGTAGGTAATATAAGCAATAATTCCAACAATTAAACCAGCAACAGTTGTTGTCATAGCTGTATACAATCCATCTGAAAGCAATTTAATATCTATTTGCCCCCCAGCGTTTGCTATTTCATGAATAGCAACAATCATACCGATAACTGTCCCTAAGAATCCAATCATTGGAGCAGCACCAGCAATCGTGGCTATGACACTTACATTTTTTTCTAATTGATAAACTTCTAACTTCCCAGCATTTTCAATAGCTTTATTAATATCTTCCAAAGGTTTTCCAATTCTAGAAATTCCTTTATCTATCAATCTCGCTGTTGGAGAATTCGTATTCTTACACTATGCATCAGCAGACTCAATCTTACCATTAGTAACATAATCTCTAATTTGATTCATGAGATTTTTATCAACCTTAGACGCTGCTTTAATTGCAAAATATCGCTCAAAGTATATGTATAATGTAACTGTCAATAGTACAAATAAGATGGCAATAATAATTTGGCCTCCTAGACCACCATCTACAATCAGTTTATAGATAGATAGTGTTTTTTCTTTTGAGGCTGGATCTAGTAATTCGGGGGTTTCTTGAATGAATAACAACATTTAGATGTTTTTAAAGTTCTTTTATAGTAACGACCTTTTTATTAAGAAATTGTTTCAAAAAAAAGGAGAATTTCTTGATTTTTTATTTTACACGAACATTCGCATAACCATAAAGGCTGCTGATCCGACTATAAATCCAATAAATGCCAGCCAAGATATCTTTTTTAAATACCAGAAAAAGTCAATTTTCTCCATTCCCATAGCAACAACTCCTGCCGCAGAACCAATAATTAACATGCTTCCTCCAGTACCAGCAGAAAATGCAATGAAATGCCATAAAGGATCATCTAACGGCTCTGTAAACATCCCTAGACTTGCAGCAACCAATGGCACATTGTCAATAACAGCAGAACCTATTCCTAATAACATTACTACAGTATCAGAAACTCTAGCCCCATCTAATTCTGTTCCTAAGAGAGGGATGTTTTCTTTTAAAGTATCTGCAAAACCAAACAAAATTCCCAGTGATTCTAGAGCAGCAACTGCCATTAAAATTCCTAAGAAAAATAAAATACTTGGCATTTCAATTTTAGACAAAGAGCTATGAACAGGGCTGTGATACGCATGTTCTCTAGATTCATCCATTGTTGTGAAATCGGTGATTGAAAATTTTCTTCTACTAAATATTTCTGCAAATGTTGCTACAATTGCTAAAGAGAGCATCATCCCCACATAAGGAGGTAGATGTGTAACCGTTTTAAAAATTGGAACAAAAACAATAGCCCCTAACCCTAAGTACAACATGGGTGCGCTATACTTACCTTTTGGTCTAGAATCTGTATCCTTTTCAACATCAATTGTTCCTTGAAAAGGTTTTAAGAATGAAGCAATAAATGACGGCACTATCATACACAACAGTGAAGGAATAAATAAATACATAAATAATTTTACGGTACTTACTTTGTCTCCAATCCACAACATTGTCGTTGTAACATCACCAATGGGTGAAAAAGCTCCACCAGCATTCGCTGCAATAATAATTAATCCTGCAAACCAAATTCTTTCATCTCTCTTTTTTACTATTTTTTGCAAAATAGAAATCAGTACAATTGTAGCTGTTAGGTTGTCTATAATTGCAGAAAGAATAAATGCTAGAATTGAAAATATCCAAAGAATTTTCTTCTTACTATTTGTTTTCACATATCCTTTTATTGTAGAGAAACCATCGAAGTAATCAATAATCTCAACAATGGTCATCGCTCCTAACAGGAACACCAGTATTTCCGCAGTTTACCTAAATGATGCAACAAGGTTTCTTCAGCTAAATGAAGTTTTGCTTCATGACTTTTAGCTGCAAACCCGTCTACCAAAGCATGATTTGCTGAATCAAACCAATTGGAAAATGAATCGATTCCAAGAGCTACAATTGCCCAACAAATTGCCATCATTGCCAATGCTGGAATTAACTTATCAAGCTTTAAATTATGCTCTAAGGTTATTGCTAAATACCCTAAGATAAATACTATGATGATTACTGATTCCATATGTATGTTATTATAATTAGATTGATTGTTTTAACGCAATTTCAAAAGCTGTTTTACAAATTTCTTTTTTACTATTACTTCTCTCATATGTATTAACTAATGCTTTTCTGATTGTTTCAGAAGTATCTTTAAAGATTGCCTCATCCTGCATAGGTAATTTCACTCGTGCTTCCATTAGATATGCAAAGACCCTAGCAATTCCACAATTTGAAATAAAGTCAGGCAATAAACTTACTTGAGAGTCTGTATACTCCATAATAGGCCCAAAGAAAATTTCTTTATCCGCAAAAGGTACGTTAACACCTGGAGAGATTACTTCCAATCCTGACGAAATCATTTGAGTTATTTGATCTTTAGAAACCAACCTCGATGCAGCTGCTGGAACAAATATTTCGGCAGTCAATGACCATATTTTTTGATTGATTTCATCAAATGAAATCATATTTTCAGACACTAATTTGTTTCCATCTTTACTTAGAAATAAACCAGTCACTTCATCCATTGTAAAACCGTCTTCATTAATAATTCCTCCATCCCTATCGATTATTCCAACAACTTTGGCACCTAACTGAGTTAAATAAAAAGCTGCTGCAGAACCTACATTTCCAAATCCCTGAACCACTGCTTTTTTGCCTTCAATAGAACCACCATAAATGGTGTAATAATGTTTTACTGCTTCTGCGACTCCATAACCAGTTAACATATCTGCTACAGTATATTTTCTTGATAAGTCTGGTGAGTATTTTTTGTCTTCAATGATTTTGATAACACCCAGACGTAATTGACCAATTCTATTAATCTTATCAGCTTCACTTGGTTTAAAATGACCGTTAAAAATACCCTCTTGAGGATGCCATACTCCACAATCTTCAGTAATTGGAATCACATCTTTATCGGCATCTACATTTAAGTCTCCTCCAGTTCCGTAGTAATGTTTCAATAAAGGAGTTACTGCTTTGTACCAACGTTCTAAAACCCCTCTTTTCCTTGGATCATTAGGATCAAAGTTAATCCCAGATTTTGCACCTCCAATTGCAGGCCCAGACACCGTAAACTTCACCTCCATTGTTTTTGCCAATGAAAGTACTTCATTCATATCCAATCCTTTTCTCATTCTAGTTCCTCCTCCGGCTGCTCCGCCTCGAAGAGAATTTATCACTGTCCAACCCTCAGCTTCAGTCTCTGGATCTTTCCAGTTAAAAACTATTTCAGGTTGTTTATCTTCATACTTCTTAAGTAATACCTTCATTAAAAGTTGTTTAGTGTTGATTTATTTGAAGTCTTTAAAACGTCACCAAATTAAAAAAAATAAATCGCTAATCAGAATTATTTGGGTTAAATATTCGTCCCGATGAATGATTTTTTTTAGCCCCAGTAACACTCGACAAACAATTAACTTTTCCTTGCAACTTTAACAACCCCAATAATGCAAAAATTAACGACTCCTTATAATCAATAATTTCAGAAGATGGAATAATAATATTTGCTTTCCCAATTTGACTTATCCGACTGATTAAAAAATCATTATACACACCACCTCCTGTAAAAAGGATCTTTTCAAAAGGCTGAATAACAGTTGAAATTTGTTGAGCAATATGTTCAATAAAAGTTCTTAAAAATGTATTTACGGAAGCCTCTCTAGCATCAATTAATGGAAAAATAAATTGATGTACCCATTCTAATCCTAAAGATTTTGGAGGGCTCAATTGGTAGAATGGAATTTTAGTTAACTCTTCCAATAATTTTTCATCCACCACACCTTTTGAAGCCACGTTCCCTTTATCATCAAAATCTAACCCTAGTTTTCTGCTAAAGTGATTTAATATAATATTCGCAGGACAAATATCAAAAGCAATACGCTCTCCTTCTTTTTTAAATGAAATATTAGCAAACCCTCCAAGGTTAACACAAGCATCATAGTCAGAAAACAACAATTGATCACCAATAGGAACTAATGGAGCTCCTTGTCCGCCAAATTGAACATCTTGAGCTCTAAAATCACAAATAACTTTACAATTCGTACGGTTAGAAATTTCCTGACCATTACCTATTTGCAAGGTGATTCCTTTTTCTGGTTGGTGAAATATTGTATGTCCATGAGAAGCAATAAAATCAATTGAGTTAATCTTATTCATCTTAATAAATTTCTGAGTTTCTATCCCTAAATAAACACCATATTCTACATCAAGATTTTCTATCTGTTCAACCGGTAATTGAATCCCTTTTTGAAGTCTTTCTTTCCATGAATCAGAATAAGAAACCGTCTCTGTAAACAAGATTTCAAACTCTTCCACGTTATTTTTATCAAACTTAACATACACAATATCCAATCCATCCAATGAAGTCCCAGACATTAAACCTATAGCATAAACAAAATCACTACTCATATCCGTAAAAATATGAAAAGTTTATTAAAAATATGCCAGTAAAAAAGTATCTTTGAGCACATTTTTTACGAATTTAATAATACTATATAAAAATGGATTTTAACCTTACTGAAGAGCATATAATGATTAGAGACGCAGCGCGTGATTTTGCTCAAACAGAATTATTGCCTGGAGTTGTTGAAAGAGATAATGAACAAGAATTCCCTGAAGAGTTAGTAAAGAAAATGGGAGAATTAGGTTTCTTAGGTATCATGGTAGATCCAAAATATGGTGGAAGCGGAATGGATACTTTTTCTCATGTACTAATCATGGAAGAACTATCTAAAATAGACGCTTCTGCATCAGTAATGGTTTCAGTAAATAACTCATTAGTATGTTACGGTCTTGAAGCATATGGAACTGAAGCACAAAAACAAAAATATTTAACAAAACTAGCTACCGGTGAAACTATTGGAGCTTTTTGTTTAAGTGAACCTGAAGCTGGTAGTGATGCAACTTCTCAGAAAACAACTGCCATAGACATGGGTGATCATTACTTATTAAATGGAACTAAAAACTGGATTACCAATGGAGGTAGAGCTGGAGTTTATTTAGTAATTGCTCAAACCGATCGTGAAAAAGGGCATAAAGGAATTAATGCTTTCATTGTAGAAAAAGGGATGGAAGGTTTTGACATTGGACCAAAAGAAGATAAGTTAGGAATACGTGGTAGTGATACACACACATTACAGTTTAATGATGTAAAAGTTCCAAAAGAAAATAGAATTGGTGAAGATGGTTTTGGTTTTAAATTTGCAATGAAAACTCTTTCTGGAGGCCGTATTGGTATTGCTTCTCAAGCATTAGGAATAGCCGCTGGAGCTTATGAACTAGCATTGAAATACTCAAAAGAACGCAAAGCTTTTGGTACAGAAATTTGCAATCATCAAGCTATCGCTTTTAAATTAGCAGATATGTATACAGACATTCCTGCTGCTCGTCATTTAGTAATGAAATCTGCTTGGGATAAAGATCAAGGCAATAACTATGATCTTTCTAGCGCAATGGCTAAATTATATGCTTCCAAAGTAGCGATGGAGCATACTGTTGAAGCTGTTCAAATTCATGGAGGAAATGGTTTTGTAAAAGAATACCATGTAGAGCGTTTGATGCGTGATGCTAAAATTACTCAGATTTATGAAGGTACTTCTGAAATTCAAAAAATAGTAATCTCAAGAAGTATTATCAAGGGATAATAACAACAACATTGAAATATATAAATCCATCTTTTTTAAAGGTGGATTTTTTTTTGGGCGTAACCTAAAGGTCGGGCTATCCGTGTTATATACCAACCAATGTTGGTAGGATAACGTACTACTATCCCTTACGCAAATACAAACACTATTAAGCGTTATCGTAGGTTACAGAATACAGTTGTAACCCAGAGCCTGGTGCTATAGTTTTCAGTGCCTCTCTATCATTATCAATTAACAATGAGCATTTTATAAAATCAATATCGATAGTTCCTTTTCCTAATTCTATTAAGATCCCCATCATTAAACGAATCTGATACCTTAAAAACCCTTTCCCTTTTACTTTTAAAACATAGCTG
>JAESUF010000383.1 GCA_016763215.1 Flavobacteriaceae bacterium | reverse complement strand
TTTTCCTTCCTTGTTTCCAGGGTACCAGTTTTGTACTGTTGAATATTTAATCTCAGCATCGTCCATGGCAATTAATTCAACCACAGCGGCATGTAATTGGTTTTCGTCTCTTTGTGGAGCTGTACAGCCTTCTAAATAGCTCACATAGCTTCCTTTGTCGGCGATGACTAAAGTTCTTTCAAACTGACCTGTTCCGCTTTCATTGATTCGAAAGTAAGTTGATAACTCCATTGGACAACGAACTCCTTTTGGAATATAACAGAAAGAACCGTCTGAGAAAACAGCAGAATTTAAAGCTGCATAAAAGTTGTCTTTTTGAGGAACAACAGATCCTAAGTATTTTTTAACCAATTCTGGATGCTCTTGAATTGCTTCTGAAATTGGCATAAAGATGATGCCTTTTTTAGCCAATGTATCCTTAAAAGTTGTAGCAACAGAAACGGAATCTATCACAATATCAACCGCAACATTTGCCAATCGTTTTTGTTCTTCTAAAGAGATTCCTAACTTCTCAAAAGTTGCCAATAAATCTGGATCAACTTCATCAATATTATTTAATTTCGGTTTCTTTTTTGGTGCTGAATAATAAGCAATTTCTTGAAACTTAGGTTTGTTATAAGTAACATTTGCCCATTCAGGCTCTTTCATTTCTAACCACGCTCTGTAAGCTTCTAACCGCCATTCAGTCATCCATTCAGGCTCGTTTTTCTTTTTAGAAATAGCACGAACGACATCTTCATTTAGTCCTTTTGCAAATGTTTCACTTTCAATATCTGTATAAAAACCATACTCATATTCTTTGGTTTTTAGTTCTTCTCTTAAATCATCTTCTGTATACTTACTCATTTCAATAGTCGATTATCGGTGAATAATTACCAATTATAAGGAAAAGCTTTCGCCACACCCGCAAGTCCTATTGGCATTCGGGTTGTTAAAGACAAACCCTTTTCCGTTTAAGCCTCCAGAATATTCTAATGTGGTACCAACCAAGTATAAAAAACTCTTTTTGTCTACAATAATTTTCACATTATTGTCTACAAACATCTTGTCGTTTTCTTGTTGAATATTGTCAAAAGTTAAGTCGTATGAAAGCCCCGAACATCCGCCGCTTTTCACACCAACTCTTACATAATCTGTCGTAGCATCAAATCCGTCATCGGTCATTAACTCAACGACTTTCTTCTTAGCTGTATCTGAAACTTTAATCATAATTTTAAATAGATTAAATCTAAATTGTGGTTGCAAAGATACGATATAAGTCTAAAATTACTACTGTAACTTACATTATATTGATTGATTTGACAATCAATAAAATTGATTAATTCTGAAAGTTAGGGTTGTTTACAAAGTTAGCATCTGTAAGAGATAACAAAAAAGCTTTTAAATCGGCTTTGTCTTGGGTTGATAATTGTACCCCTCCCTGATTTACTTTCTTCATTAAGGGGTCTACTGTTGAAGATTGTTGCAGTCCGTCAGAATAATGATTGATTACCTCTTCTAAAGTAGCAAATCGACCATCGTGCATATAGGGAGCTGTAAACGCTAAATTTCGTAAAGAAGGGGAGCGGAATTTCCCATTGTCATTTGGGTCTCCTGTTACTGCTCCTAGTCCGAGGTCTGTAAATGTAGCGTCTAAGGCATTGTTATGAAAGTCGTTATCTGTCCACAAAGGATTGTTATCGCTTCCATGGCAATGAAAACAATCGCCTTTAGCTTCATCCATAAATACATTGAACCCATTGAGTTCTTGTGGAGTTAGTTGTGCGCTTCCTAAGAGGTGTTGGTCAAATTTTGAATTACCAGAAATTAGGATTCTTTCAAATTGAGCAATGGCCTTAGTAATCAAAGTAGAATCGATTGTAGAAGTACCAAAAGCGTGCAAAAAAAGTGTTGGATATGTAGTGTCTTGTTCTAATTTATTGGCAACATCTGCCCAGTTGCTATGCATTTCAATGGGGTTTCTAACTGGTTCTAAGGCTTGTCTTTCCAAGCTTAACTCCTTTCCGTCCAAGCAAACCGTTCTCCAAAGTTCCATGCTAAATTAAACAAGGGCATTGAGTTTCTTGTGCCAAACAGTCCGTCAATCCCGTCACTAAAGCGAGTCTCGTCTGTAAAAGAATTTTGTGGAGAGTGGCAGGAAGCACAAGATTGAGTATTGTCTCCAGATAATTTTTTATCAAAAAACAACTTTTTTCCCAAGGCAACTCCTTCTTCTGTTAGTGGATTGCTAGAAGGGTTTAAAGGTGCAATTAATAGATCTTGAAATAATTGCGGAATTTCAAGTGTGTATGGAATAGGGATATAAACACTTTCGTCCATTCCATCCCCAGATTTTGAGCAAGAAGCTAAAATCAAAAGAAAAAGAAGAAGGCTATTCTTTCCCATATTACTGAGTTACATTCACCAAACTAAAAACACTAGCGCCATTAGCATTCATCATCAATTGCGCATTAAAGTTAGGCATCAAAACGGTGTTTAATAGATTCAGATCCCAAGTGTTCGGATTTTGGAACCACTCTGCAATGTCCATTTCAATAGTAAGACCAGTACTATCTCCGATAGTGATGGCTCCTAAATTTACAATGAAAGAAGTATCTTGAAATAGTAAATTATTAGGATCTGTTGTGTTTACAGCTCTAATGACATGATAATTAAAAGGAGCTTCAGTAGTATTATCTAAGTATTTTCCATCCAATTGCATGTAATGATAACCGCCACCTAACATTCCAGGAACGTTAAAGTTAACCGTATTTAAGTCTAGATAAGCACCATTTATATTATTTGAATCTCTGAAACCAAACCGAAAAGAAACATTTGTATAATTCCCAGGAGTAATGATTGGAGATGTTGTAAAAGAAAGGTTCGTATTGTTGGTAACATCGACTAAATTATATCCATTAAGAACAGATACGGCACCATTTTCATGAGTTAATACAATTTCAGAAATCAAATAACGCAACCGTTCAATACTTAGTAGTTCGCCGTTAGCGTTGGTGAAATTAATACTATTAAAATCGGCATTAGTTACAGGTGTATCACCCCAAGAGTGGGTAAAATTTACGGTAATACCTACTGTATTTACATCAGTGTCATTTGTACTAATGCAGCTGTTTATTAGAAACACAGCGCATAAAATTAGTAAGAGTTTAAGTTTCATATTTAATTTAATTTTACAATTAACAGGTCGGTAAACCCTTTATTTTCTTGAATATCCCCATTATTGCTATTTGTTTCACCAACAGCAATAATAGTTCCGTTTTGTAGTTGAACAGCATCGTAAGCAAAGTCGATATTGGAACCACCCGCGGTAGTTTCCCAAACCAATTGACCATTGTTGTTTATTTTAACAATCCAAGCGTCATTCTGACCTTGATTATTCCCAACATTGCCATCGGAACTTCTAGAGCTTCCAGCAATTACAAACCCACCATCATTGGTTGCGTTAATAGACCTAGCAACATCAAAACTAGAACCGCCAAAAGAACGGTTCCAAAGTAAATTTCCAGCTTCCGAAATTTTAATAACCCATAGGTCTGCAGCACCATTGTTTAAAGTGATGTCTTGTTCATTACTCCTGGTGTCTCCTACAACAATATAGTTGCCGTCTCCCGAAGAAATAATACCTCTTGCTTCGTCTATCTCAGAACCTCCAAAAGATTTTTGCCAAACAAGATTTCCGCCAGCATTCGATTTTACGACCCAAAAGTCATAGGCTCCCTTGTTGTTGGAAATATCGACATCATTACTATCTGATGCTCCCGCAAAGATAAATCCGTTAGCACTAGTTTCTATAGCTCCTGCAGGAGTGTCTGTGAATGAACCTCCATAATAACGAGACCAGACCACATTTCCGGTAGCGGATACTTTAAGCGCCCAATAATCGCCACCAGCATGCCTGTTCAAATTTCTACCAGTATTTCCTAATCCGCCAGAAGCGGTTACATCTAAAACGCCAGAAATGAGAAGATGGTTATCGGATGTTTCAATTAAGCTTGTACCTTGATCAAGACCCGAAAAACCAAAAGATTTTTCCCAAATAATAACTCCTGAGGCATTTAGCTTTGCTAACCAAATATCTCTACTTCCATTGTTTTGAGAGACATCTCCATTAGCACGATCTCTATATCCTAAAATAGCAAACCCTCCATCTTGAGTTTGGATAAGGTCATTTCCACGATCATCTCCAGAGCCTCCATAGGTTTTGTTCCATTCTAAAGTTGCGTTCGAATCAAACTTTAAGAGCCAAAAATCAAAAGAATCATCCAATTTCCCGCTTACATCGCCATCAGTACTTTGTGTGTACCCTAAGACAGCAAACCCTCCGTCTAAAGTTGCCACAACAGAAAGAGCGACATCATTTTTTGATCCGCCAAATGTTTGAACAGCCTCTAGGTTTCCAGAAGTAGTCAAGGGATCTGTTGTTGTATCCAGACCCTCATCTTTTGAGCAAGCAAAAACAATGAAAAGAACGAAAAAAGGCACCCATTTTTTTATAGGGTTAAAATTTACCAAAGCTCGTTTCATTTTTAAGTTCCGCTTTTTCTTATGATAAAGAGTCCTCTGTTAATATCACTTACAATAATATTTCCACTGGAGAAAAAAGGATATACATTCCAAACACCATTAAATGAAGCATTGTCATTTGCTGGGTTTGTATCAAAAAAACCGATTTCAGTCATTGTACCTAAGCCAATATCGGTAATATCAACCATTCGAACTCCAGCAGAATAATTTGCTAGAAAAAACAAATTGTCTTTTACATATCCGTTATGGTCAATAGCAGTAGTGGGGCCAATATAATCCATGTGAAAAACGGGGTTGTCTAGGTCAGAAAAATTAAAGACCATGCTCCTTGTGTTAATTCCAAAGTTCCGTTCGTCCAATTCATCACCGAGAATAAAATAACGCATGTCTTCGGTAAACCATCTCTGGTGGGTATACCCGATGTTTGTATAGTTAATGGTAGAGATTCTGGTAGGGTTTGCCTTGTCGGTCACGTCTACAATAACAACTTCATTTTCATTACTTCCAATTAAAATTTCTCTTCCTGTATAGTTTGTATCTGGGCCATTGTAAGTAACAACTTGGGCATCGTGAGAATAGGCATCATTAGCATAACCTCCGGCAGCAACTGGATTTAAAGGGTTGGTGATATCCACAAAATGAGGACCTCCATTAAAGGTACTTGTACCTACAGCATATGCATATCCGTTTACTTCATTAATAACCATGTTGTGTGCACTTCCAAACCCAGTATAATGCGCATCAGCGGTAAATACTTCTGGAGCATTGGCAACATTTCGCAATCGAGTTAAATCAAAGACTTGCATTCCGTGTCCACTAGCCTCACTTACAATAAAAGCAAAATTATTGTACACTTTTACATCACGCCAAGAACTGTTTGTTGTAGCCGTAGGAAGCCTTCCTAAAATAACAGGAGCAATTGC